>CAZUUP010000119.1:0-5484 GCA_964623105.1 uncultured Akkermansia sp. | reverse complement strand
CGAGACCGAGCGCGGCGTCGGTGCGCGTGCGCTCCAGCACTTCGGTCGCGGCCAGCGTGTGCCAGGCCGCCTTCTCGGTGCTGGAGCCATCCGTGGGCGGAACAGTCCGGTTTTCAGCCATGAATCGTTTCCGATGACCCTTGAGCATCGGCCTTGGCAGAAGCCGGCACTCGTTGAATGAGCACCTTGTCCACCCGGTGTTGGTCCATGTCGGCGACCTCGAAGCGGTGGCCGAGAGCGGTGAAGTGGTCGCCCTCGCGCGGAATGCGCTGCAGTTCCTTGAGCACAAAACCGCCCAAGGTCCTGAACTCTTCTCCGTCTTCGCCGGGCAGTTCCTTCACTTCGAGCAGTTGTTTCATCTCGTCCAACCCCAGCGCGCCGTCCACGAGCCACGACCCATCCTCGCGGCGGACGACGCGGTTCTGGCGCGGTTCGTCGAAGGACGGGAATTCGCCCACGAGTTCCTCCAGCACATCGACCAGCGTCACCAATCCCTGCACGGTGCCGAATTCGTCCGCGACAAGCGCGACGTGCTTGCGGGTCTGCTTGAAGGACTCGAGGAGCTTGAGCGCACTCATGCTGGCTGGCACGAACAGCGGTTCGACCAGAAGGTCCTTGAGCCTGGCGCTGCCCGCCAGGGCGAGGTTGGCCCACAGCGCCTTGACTGAGACGAGTCCGCGCACGTTGTCGCGCTGGCGTTCAAACACCGGGAAATAGGAGTGGCCGCTGGTGACGATTTTGCGCCAGTTCACGTCGTCGGCCTCGGCGAGGTTCAGCCAGACCATGCGCCCGCGCGGGGTCATCAGGTCGCGGGTCTTGAGCGTGTCGAGCACGAGGGCGCGATCGACGAGTTCCTTCTCCGCCGCAAAGAACACGCCCGACTGCTGGCCTTGCTCCACCAGCGCGCGGACCTCCTCCTCCGTCACCAACGGTTCGCCCTTGGATTTGACGCCGAACACGCGCAACAACAGGTCAGTGGCGCCACCGAGCAGTCGCACGACTGGATTCGCCACCAGCGAGAGCCGCCGCACCGGCCGGGCCACGGCCAGGGCGATACCGAGCGGATTGCTCATGGCGATGCGTTTGGGAACCAGCTCGCCAACGATCACCGAAAGGATGGTGATGCCAATGACCACAATCCCGATACCGAGGGCGTCGCTGTAAGAACCCACGAACCGAAGCGGCCGCAGGATGTCGGCAATCACCCGCGCCACGGTCGCACCGCCGAAGGCACCGGCCAGCACGCCGATGAGCGTGATGCCGACCTGCACCGTGGACAGGAACCGCGAGGGAGTCTCGGTGAGGTCGAGGGCGGCGCGGGCGCGGGCGTCCCCGTTCTCAGCCAGCTTGCGGAAGCGCGCGCGGCGCACCGAAATCATGGCGGCTTCGGCCATGGCCAGGAACCCATTGGCCAGGACCAGCAACACGATGATGATGATTTCGGCAGCAATGATGCCCATTTGATTCCTTATCGCTCGAACACGGCGATAACATAGGCCAGATACAGCCCCAGCAAAAGCATTCCCCGCCTGCGCCCGAGGAGACCGCTTTGGGGAGGATAGGTCAAGGAGACGGTGATCAATCCCACCAGGAGCGAGAGGACCACTCCACGGCCCGCTGTCGAAATCGGGCAGATGAGTGCTGCGACCGGAATGACGAACAGGCCGTTGAAGATATTGCTGCCGAGAATGACGCCCAGACCCACTTCCTTGTGTCCGCGCAACTGGGAAATGACCACCGTGGCGAGTTCGGGCACGGAAGTTCCCACCGCCACGACCGTCGCGCCGATGATGAACTCGGGGATGCCGAAGGCTTTCGCCACGCCTTCCGCCCCGATGACGATGAGCCGCCCGCCCGCGAACAGACACAGCAAACCGCCGAGGCTCGACGCAGCAGCAAACAGCGCCGGGCGCCGGCCAAGAACCTCACCCGTGGCATCACGCTGGCGGCGTGCTTCGCGGATCGCCAGGAACATCCAGCCGCCGAACAGGGCGAGCAGCAACACGCCATCGATGCGATCCAGACGTCCGCGCAGCGCCAGCACGCCGATAATCACCGGCACCAGCAGCGCGCTGGGAAAATCGCGCCTGATGCTTTCCCGCGCGCATTGAATCGGTGAGATGATGATTGCGAGTCCCAAGATGAGGGCAACATTGACCACGTTGCTGCCCAGCACATCCCCCAGTGAAATCTCCGGGCGCCCATCAGACGCCGAGCTGATGGCCACGGAAAGCTCCGGCGAGGACGTGGCAAAGGCCGCCACCGTGGCGCCGATGATTCCCGGCGAGACCCGCAGCCAGCGGGCGATGCCCACCAGCCCGCGGACAAACAGCTCCCCGCCGATTCCCGCCAGCAGAACTCCACCGACCAACGCGAAGAGGTGATTCCAGTTCATCGTGGTTTACCGGGCACGACCGGGGCCGTCGATCCTCCGCCGCCCCCGGCCCGCCGGCACCCTCACTGCAGCGAAAGGGTGCTCAAGTGAACGCCCCAGGCGGAGCCGTCCGTCAACCGGAGCCCCTGCGTGTCCTGTTCATAAACCAGCTTTTCCAACGCGACCGATTCCGGGAGCGGCGTGACGATATGCTCGCCGTTGATGAGCGAGATGAACCGGGTCACGACCTCGGGTTGGCGTTCGGGGACGTTTTTGCTCTGATCCACCGCAAAGATATGACCCCGAATACGGGCCACACCGGCTTCGCACCGTTCCACTGCGCCGACGAGCGTGCGGCCGCGCGGCTGTTCAAAGAAGGTGCGGTGCATGACGTGAACTCTTTCACCTTGAGCGAGTAACATTTTAATCCTTTCCGGTTTGGGGGGTGGTGGTCGGGGTGGTGCTGGATTGGGAAACCGGGGCGCGGCGCAGTATCAGCACCGGGCAGGGCGCGTGGCGCGCCACGCGTTCAGCCGTGCTGCCGAGAAGGGCGTGCATCAGACCGGTGCGACCATGGGTGGCGACCACGATGAGGTCGGCACCCAGTTCGACCGCCGCGGCGGCAATCCTGTCGTAGGGCACACCCTGGCGAACCTCCACGCGGACCCGCAGCGGATCGGGAAACTCCTGGCATGCAATCTCCTGCAGCGCTGCTTTCGTGCGCTCGACCACGGCAAGATGCCCCGCTCCCGTCGCTTCAGTGCCCGCCGTCTCCGCCGGGGCGTCCGGCTCGAGCACATGCAGCAGGCAAACTTCGGCGCCAAAAACACCGGCCCACTCGCGCGCAAAGCGCAGGGCGCGCCGGGCCGGCGCGGAGAAATCCAGGGGTACAAGGATGCGTTTGGGGTGCGCGTGGACGATGGGATCCTCGGCACCGGACTGGTCCTGGGCGTCTGGTCGTTCCAATCCCGACTCGACCTGTCCGGCCGCCAGGCCCCCGGCGACCGCACCGAGCGGCCCGGCGATGACGCCCCCAATGACCGCACCCACGGCAACTTCGGCGACTTTCCGTCCAGTGGTTTTTGAATTCATAGGTTGGTTTGAACCTTAGTTAGTCCAAGTCGTGTTTCCGAGTGTCTTTTACCGAGAACTCGAGAAACAGCGGCGGCCACTCCCCGCGACCCGGCACACACCCGTTCCCGTTTCCCCGCCGCCGGTCTGGGCGCGGCCTCGCGAATCCGCAGTCGCCGCACACCACAATTCCGGCCGCCATGATCCGTCGCAATCTCCTGCAACACCCCGTCCGGACCGAGCTGACGCAGATCTTCTTGCTTGCGCGCCGAACACTTGGATCCGTTGAGAGCGGCGGGGGAAGCTTCCCTCGATCTGATTGTTTCCAGCCCCCCGGAACACCCCCGGCGGCGGCTGGGGAAACCGCGGCACCACCGAATCGCAACGCGCTCCGGAGTGGTCAAAGTTGCAAAGAACGCAAAGCGGCGCGGCGAGACCGGTTCCCCAACGCCAGCGCACAAACACGGGCTTCAGGCCGCCTGGGTCGCGCCTTGGCAGCCATCCCCGCCATCACGCCACACGTCGCACCGAGTCATGGCTCCCGAAAGGATTGGGAACCCGGAGAGTGCAATCGGGATCATCCATCCATTCTCCATCCACAACGAAACGGTACCGATGCTCGCCCGGTTGCAACTTGAGGGCGATGCGCCAGACGCCGCCGTCTTCCATTTGCATTTTGATGGGTTCCTCCTGCCAGCGGGTGAAATCGCCCGCCAGTTGCACGATCTGCGCGGCGGGCGCCGCGATGCAAAACGTCTGAACCTTGCTGCCATTGTGGTTGTTGGTTTTTCGAGCCATAAGTCCTGCTGGGTTGTGGTTTTTCTATTTTGTCCGTTGCTTGATCGCGACCCGCACCTGCCAGCCGCGCCGCAAATCCGTCTGACCCCGCCCTGCCCGGCCGTCGTCCGCGCCACCCGGCGCTCCCCGAAGGCCCCGCTCGTCTGGGCGAAACAACTCACTCGCCGCGCCGCCGGACAACGAACACGGGGCAAGGCGCGTGACGCACCACCCGCTCGGCGGTGCTGCCGATGAGCACATGTTTGAGTCCGCTGTAGCCGTGGGTTGCGATGATTATCAAATCCGCCTTGAGCGCGCGGGCGGCGGTGGTGATCTGGTCGGCCGGATTGCCCTGACGCACCAACGTTCGGGCCAGCAATCGGGCGGGGACCAGCTCGGCGGCCAGTGTTTCGATGTGGACTTTCGCCGTCTTGACGGCCTTGGCGTTATCCATCGGGACGAGATACTGTCCGCCGCCCGGGATGGCGCTCAATACCCCGGGGGCTTGAACGACATGGACAAGAACGATTTTTCCGCCATGTCGTTCGGCCAATGGCAGCGCGACTTCCAGCGCCTGCCGCGATTGTCCGGAGAAATCGAGCGGCACCAGGATTAGATCCCACCTCGGGGAATCCAACCGGGCTTGACGATTTCGGACGCTACCGGTGGGCGCGCGCCGCGGGGCTTGGGTGGTTGTTTTGACTGTTTTCATAACATGGTGTTGTGGATTGGCTGCCGTATAACCCTGTCCCGTCGCTTCGCATCATGCGGCAGCGACACATCGTCGTGTTAAAATCCCGCGCGACGATTCGCGCGACCCGACACTCGATCCGCCGACCCAGGTCGGCCCCGCATCGCCGATCCCAAGGTCAACCGGGCGTCTTCGGCCCCTGTCGCGAATCCGGCTGCTCCAAGATGTGTGCCAAGACCGATGACATGTCATTAGCGCGATGCCGGATCGCGTTGATGATGGCATCTGATTCTGGACACGGCGCTTCGCCGTGGTGGAACAAGACCGTCCACCCGGAGTTCTCCGCCGCCGCGCGAAGGCGGGCCAATTGCTGATCCAAACCGGCCGACGGCTGGCCGGTGTCATCCAGGGAAATCACCAACACGCAGGGCCGAGGGCGCTGACAGCCGATCCAGCGTGTCAGGCTGGAGACCGATTCCGTTTCCATGCGCGTGTTCGTGTGGATGGAAACCGCCACGATGTCGGCTACCCGGCCGATTCGGTCGGCTTCCGCCCGGCACCCGGGATCGCA
>CAZUUP010000118.1:0-12176 GCA_964623105.1 uncultured Akkermansia sp. | reverse complement strand
CAAACGGTCGCGACAGCACCTTCACCAACCGCTCCATCGCGGATAAATCCCCCGCGTCCGTCGCCGCCGCCAAAGCCGCCTCCACCTGATGATTGCGCGGAATGACCGCCGGATTGTGTCGCCGCATCTGCGCCTTCACCTCCGCCACGGACTGCGGCTGCCGCCCCAAGCGCGCCAGCCACCGCTGCTGCCACGATTCAAACTCCGCCCCCCCCATCGGCCCCGTCCTCCCTGGGTTGTCCTCACTCAGCTCCCGAAACGTGTTCGTGTAATCCACCGCATGCTCCTGCATCCACGCCAACAGCACCTCCCCCAATTCCGCGTCCTCCGCCTCCTCCGTGAACAACCCCAGCTTGCCCCGCAAACCCGCTAGCCAATGCTTTCCGAAACGCCCCGAAAACCCCTCCACCGCCGCTTCCGCCCGGCGCAATGCCTCCCCTTCCTCCGCATGGAACAGCGGCAACATCGCCTCCGCCAGACGCGCCAGATTCCACTGCGCAATCCCCGGCTGATTCGCATACGCATACCGCCCATGCTGGTCGATCGAACTGAACACCGTCGCGGGATCATACGCATCCATGAAGGCGCAAGGCCCGTAGTCAATCGTCTCCCCCGAGAGCGCCATGTTGTCCGTGTTCATCACCCCGTGGACAAATCCCACGTGCAACCACCGCGCCACCAGCGCCGCCTGCCGGTCCAGCACCGCCTCGAAAAACGCCAGATAACCATCCGCCCCCGGCTCCAGCGCCGGATAATGCCGCGCCATTGTGTAGTCCGCCAACGCCACCAGCGCCGGTCGTCCGCCCCGGGCCGCCGCCCATTCAAACGTCCCCACCCGGATATGGCTCGCCGCAATCCGCGTCAGCACCGCCCCCTCCAGCGACCGCTCGCGTTGGACCCGTTCCCCCGTCGCGACCACCGCCAGACTCCGCGTCGTTGGAATGCCCAGCGCATACATCGCCTCGCTGATCACATATTCCCGCAACATCGGTCCCAAGGCCGCCCGCCCATCCCCGCGCCGCGAAAATGGCGTCGGCCCGGAACCCTTCAACTGCACATCAAACCGCCCGCCGCCCGGCGCCAGTTGTTCCCCCAACAAGATCGCCCGCCCGTCGCCCAGTCCGGTGAAGTGCCCGTACTGGTGCCCCGCATACGCCTGCGCCAGCGGTTCGGCCCCGGCCGGCAATTCGTTGCCCGTGAAATACGCCGCACTCTCCGGCCGCTCCAGCACCTCCGGATTCAACCCCAAAGACCGCGCCAGCGGCCGATTGAACACCGCCCACCGCGGCGCGCGCACCGGGGTCGGCTGCACCCGCGCATAAAACAGCGCCGGCAACCCCGCGTAAGAATGCTCCAGCCGCCAGCCCTCCGTGCTCGCCCCCGCCCCGGCTGATGCCATGCCCCCGGTCATCTAGCTGAAAATCCCCTTCACCACCTCGCCATGCACATCCGTGAGCCGGAAATCCCGTCCCGCGAAACGCCACGTCAGTTGCAGGTGATCCAGCCCCAGCAGATGCAACAGCGTCGCATGGAGATCATGCAGGTGAACCTTGTCCTTCGCCCCGTAGAATCCGTACTCGTCCGTCGCCCCGTACTTCATCCCGCCCTTCACCCCGCCGCCCGCCAGCCACATCGTGTAGCCGTGCGGATGATGATCCCGCCCATCCTCCCCGCCCTGCGACGTCGGTGTCCGCCCAAACTCGCCGCCCCACAACACCAGCGTGTCATCCAGCAAACCCCGCTGCTTCAAGTCGATCAACAGCGCCGCAACCGGCTGGTCCACCTCCGCCGCATTGTTGCCATGCCCCGCCCGCAATCCCCCGTGCTGATCCCATTTGTAACTGTGCGTACACTGGATGAACCGCACGCCCCGCTCCGCGAACCGCCGCGCCATCAGGCATTGCCGCCCGAAGTTCTTCGTCTTCGGCTGGTCCAGTCCATAAAGCTTCTGCGTCGCCTCGCTCTCCCCCGAGATGTCCTGCACATCCGGCACGCTCGTCTGCATGCGAAAGGCCAGTTCGAACGAATTGATCCGCGCCTCCAGCGCACTGTCCCCGCCCGTCACCCGCAACCGCTCCGCGTTCTGCTCGCGCAAGGCATCCAGTTCCATCCGCTGCACCCCCCGCGGCGTCTCCGCATTGGCGACGAACGGAATCTTCGCCTGCTCGCTCGACACCCCCGAATAACCGATGGGCGTCCCCTGATAAACCGCCGGTAAAAACGACGAACTCCACGCGTTCACCCCGCCGTGTCCCAGCGTCGGGCAGATCGTGATGAAACCGGGCAGGTTCTGGTTCTCCGTCCCCAATCCGTACGTGATCCACGAGCCCATGCTCGGGCGCACAAACGTGTCACTCCCCGTGTGCAGTTCCAGCAACGCCGCCCCATGCCGCGAGTTCGAGCCCCACATCGAGTTGATGAAGCAAATGTCGTCCACCCGCCGCCCCACGTGCGGAAACAGGTCGCTCACTTCGATGCCGCTCTGACCGTATGGCCGGAATGCCCACGGCGATTTCAGCAAGTTCCCCGTCGCACCCGACACAATCCGCGGCTTCGGAAACGGCAGCGGCTTGCCGTGATCCCGCTCCAACAGCGGCTTGTAATCAAACGTGTCCACCTGCGAGGGCCCGCCGTGCATGAACAGGAAGATCACCCGCTTGGCGCGCGCCGCGAAACGCGGTGCCCGCGGCGCCAGCGGATTGACCGCCGCCTTCGGTGCCGCGGCCCGCGCCTCCTCCGCCAGCAGGCCCGCCATGGCCAACCCCGCGAAGCCGGCGCTGCTGCGCCACAACATCTCCCGGCGAGTTATCGCCGCGGCGGGCTTTCCTGCTGACCAGTGGGCATTCATGAATCGTTTCGTCCGGCCGGCAACCTGTGCCGTGCCTGTGCTGACGGGTACCATCCGGCATCAATTCGCCGCCGTCCAACTCCGACCACGCGGGTGAACGCCGGTTCACTCGACATAGATGAACTCGTTGGCGGCAATCAACACGCGACACAAACTCCGCCACGCCTGCTGTCGCGCCATCTCCGCCGACGCCTTTCCCGCCGCAAATTCAGCCGTCACCCGCTCGACCAATCCCAGCATCCGCCGCGTCTCCTCCGCCGTTGGCCGCCGCGCAAAAGCCCGCTCCCACGCCACGGCGAACCGCTCCGCATCGCCCAGTTCCGACCGCGCCAGCAACTCCCCCGCGAAACTGGCCGCGTTCTGCGCCACCAGATCACTGTTGATCATGAACAAGGCCTGCGGCGCCACCACCGTGCTCCCCCGCTCACCGTTGATCACGCTCGGATCCCCGAAATCAAAAGCCTGCAACACCTCATACACCGCGCTCCGCAACACCGGCAAATACACGCTCCGGCGCGGGTGTCCATAATTGCTCGCGTGCGAAACCGCGCCCCCCACTCCCGTCACATACGCGCGGTTGTTAAACGTCATCAACTGCCCCCCCATCGTCAGATCCAGCTTCCCGCCCATCATGAGGATGCTGTCCCGCACCTCCTCCGCCTCCAGGCGCCGCCGGTTGAAATGATGCAGCAATCGGTTCTCCGGGTCCGCCGCGTCGCCCGCCTCCGTCACCTGCGTGCTCATTTGATAGGCGCTCGACAACATCAGCAGCCGATGCATCTCCTTGATCGACCATCCCCGCTGCCGAAACTCCGCCGCCAGCCACTCGAGCAACTCGGGATGCGTCGGGCGCTCACCCAACCGCCCAAAATTGTCCACCGACCGCACCAGTCCCGCTCCGAAATGCCATTGCCAGATGCGGTTGGCCATCACCCGCGCCGTCAGCGGGCTCTCGGACGAAGTCAGCCACTGCGCCAGTTCCAGCCGCCCGCTGCGCCCCTCCGGCAGCGGTGCGGGCGTCCCCGCAACCAGCACCTCCGGAAACTGCCTCCGCGTCGGCGCTCCCAGCGTCAGATAATTCCCCCGCAAATGCACCTTCAAGTCCGCCACTTCCCCCTCGCGCACACCGAGGGATTTCGGCAGCACCGGCCGCTTTTTCTCCAACTCCTTCTGCTCCGACTCAAGTTTCGCCAGCGCCTTCCGCGTCACCTCCGGAAAATACCGCTCCGGCTTGCCCGGCAGTTGAAACGGCCCTTTCGCATCCAGCAACACCGCGCGAATCGCTTTCGTCGCCCCCTCCGCCCCTGCGCCCGCGGACTGCAACGCCCCGTCAAATTTCTCCTGCGCCAACTCCGCCCGTCGCCCCGCCTCCGCCTCCGCAATCGCCGCCGATCGCCCCAACTCCACCACCGGATTCGTCGCATTCGCCGTTCGGAGAAACGTCAACCACCGCTGCAACAAATCCTCATTCAGCCGCCGCTCCACCGCGACTTGCGCCAGCGTCTTCTCGCCCGGCTTCAACTCCCCCAACTCCACCGTCGGCGCCCCGGCCGTCGGCGTCAGCGCCAGTTTGTCCAGATGCGGCGTCGGGCCCGTCTGCTCGACCCGCACCATCACCCGTCCCCGCCGCAGCTTGAAAACTCCCTCCGCAAACCACTCCACCATCTCGTCGCCAAATCCCCCCGTCGCCTGGTTCGCCGCCTCGGACTTCGCCAACTGACCGTTGACGAACAGCCGCAAATGCCGCCCGCCCGCCGACGCATACAAAAGGTCCAGTTGGTAATTCCCGTCCTGCGGAATCGTGAACTCATATTCCGCTTCGTTGAAAAACCCGCCATCCCCCGCATTCAAAATCACCGGCCCGCGCTTCAAAAACGTCCCCCGCTTGAACTTCTCCGCCTCCACCACCAGCGCCTCCTCCACCGGCATCCGGTTCTTTCCGCGCACCGCCAGCGGCTTCAGCGTCGCCGCGCCCGCCGTTGCAACCGCCTTCCCCGCACCCCCGCCGGCCAGCAATTCCATCGCCGCCACGAGATACCGCCCCGCCTGCTTACGCTCTCCCGCCAGAAAATCCTCCTGCGCCGCCCGCATGCGCGCCTTCAACTCCGCCTCCTTGTCCTTGATCACCTTCTCGTGCGCCTCCGCGCGCGCCACCTCCGCGGCCGGAGCCACCGGATGCTCATGCCACACCGCCACCACCCGGAAGTTCTCCATCGTCTTGGTGCTCTTGAAAATGCCCGCCAGCGAATAGTAATCGCTCTGCGTCAGCGGATCGTACTTGTGGTCATGGCACCGCGCGCAACCCATCGTCAGCCCCAGCACCGCCCGCGCCGTCGTGTCCAATTGCTCATCCACGATGTCCATCTCCATCTTCCGCGGATCATCCTCGGCCAGCATCTTCGGACCGAGCGAGAGAAACGCCGTCGCGGTCAACCGGTCGAATCGGTCCTGCTCCGTTTCCCCCGCCCTCGCCGGCAACAGATCACCCGCCAGTTGCTCTTGCAGAAAGCGATCATACGGCTTGTCCGCGTTGAACGCCCGGATGACGTAATCGCGGTACCGGAACGCGTTGGCGTAGGCCAGATTCTCATCCAACCCGTTCGAATCACTGTACCGCGCCACGTCCAGCCAGTGCCGCCCCCATCGCTCGCCGTACTGCGGCGAAGCCAGCAACCACTCGACCACCCGCGCAAACGCCTCCGGCGAATCATCCGCCAGAAACCGCTCCACGTCCGCCGGCAACGGCGGCAAACCCGTCAGATCAAACGTCGCCCGCCGCAGCAACACGCGCCTGTCCGCCGCCGCCGCGGGCGCAAGCCCCTTTGCCTCCAAGGCAGCCAGAACAAAGCGGTCCACCGGCGAGCGCACCCAACCCGCACCTTTCACCGGCGGCGGCTCCGGCCGATGCAACGGCTGAAACGCCCAAAACTTCCGCCCCTCCGCAATGTTCACCGGCGATGGCTTGGGCCCTCCGTCGGTCGCACCACCCGTCCGCGGGTCCGGCGCGCCCAGCTTCACCCACTGCTCCAGCGCCGCAATTTGCTCCGCCCGCAGCTTGCCCTTCGGCGGCATTTGAAACTCCTTGTCCGCATACCGCACCGACCGGATCAACAAACTCTCCTCCGGCTTCCCCGGCACCAGCGCCGGACCCGACTCCCCGCCCCGTCGCAGCGCCTCGCGCGTGTCCACCCGCAACCCGGCCTTCACCTTCTTCGCCTCCGCGCTGTGGCATTCGTAGCAATGCTCGATCAACAACGGCCGGATCTTTTGCTCGAAAAATTCCACTCCGCCCGCCGAAACCACCTCCGCTCCGAACGCCGCACACCCGCCCATCCAGCCCACGGCCAGCAACCACCAACCCACCGCAGACATTCTTCGCATCGGTATCAGGCGCATCAGGCCGCTTCTGACGCCACGCCGCCGCCACCGATTCGCTCCGCTCCTGCCGCCCTCCCGCGACCCACCGCCCGCGCCGCCCCAAAAATAGTTCATTCCGCAAGTTGCAAATCCTCCGCCTCATGGTAGTTCACTTCACTTCGCTTTGAGTTCGCGGCTGCCGCCACCCGGAAAACTGCTCGCCAGCCGGCACCGTGCCGAAGCGCAAACCAACACTGAACCAGTCCATGAAATACTCACTCCCCCTGCTTTCCCTCCTGCTGGCCGGCCTCGGCGGCGCACCTTCCACCGCCCCCGCCCAATCCTCGCGCGCCCAGCTCCAGGACCACTACCTTGTCCAGTTGCGCCCCGATGCCGACCCGCTCCGCGCCGCCCAACGCCATGGCGTCGGCCCCACCTTCCTCTACTCGCGCGCCATCAATGGCTTCGCCGGCAAGATTCCCCCGGGCATTCTCCGCCGCCTCCAGGCTGATCCCCAGGTCATCGCCCTCATCCCCGACCGCTTCATCTCCGCCATCGGCTTCACCGCCGGCAAGCCCGGCGGCGGCGGCTCCGGCACCACTGGCCAGGTCGTTCCCCCCGGCATCTCCCGCGTCGGTGCGGCACCCGCCGACAATCTCGGCTTCACCGGCGCCGGCATCGGCGTCGCCATCGTGGACACCGGCATCGACCTCGCGCATCCGGACCTCCGCATCAGCCCCGTCACCTTCAGCGCCTGGGGCGGTTCGGCCACCGACGACAACGGCCACGGCACCCACGTCGCCGGCACCGTCGGCGCCCTCAACAACAACATCGGCGTCGTCGGCGTCGCCCCCGGCGTCACCCTCTACTCCGTCAAAGTCGTCGATTACCTCACCGAAAGCGCCGACTCGCTCATCCTCGCCGGCCTTGACTGGCTCGCCAGCAACGCCGCCACCGTCTCCCCCCCGATTCGCGTCGTGAACATGAGCATCGCCCGCAACGGTTCCGTCTCCGACAACCCCCTCCTGCACGCCGCCGTTCAAACCCTCGTCAACCAGGGCATCACCATCGTCGTCGCCGCCGGCAATGAATCCACCATGACCGTCTCCCAGCAGATTCCCGCCACCTATCCCGAAGTCCTCGCCATCGCCAGCACCACTGCCAGCGACGGACCCCGCAATAAAAAGACGAAGCTTTTCGTTCCCCGGGACAGCGCCTCCTTCTTCACCACCGACGGCGCGCTCGACCCCTTCACCGGCATCGGCGTCACCGTCTCCGCCCCCGGCAACGAACAGGAAACCATCAGCAACACCGGCACCTTCTCGTCCCTCGGCGTTCTCTCCACCGCTTGGAGCGGTTGGGGCGGCAACACCGACCGCATCTCCGGCACCAGCATGGCCTCCCCCCACGTCGCCGGCGTCGTCGCCCTGATGTGGGAACAAGCCCTCGCCCGCGGCACCACCCTCGCCCCCGAGGATGCCCGCCGCCGCATTCGCGCCGGTGCCCAACTCCGCAACACCGCCCCCCTGAACAGCCTTTCCTCCACCTACACCTTCGATGGCGAACGCGAGGGCATCCTTTCCGCCCCCGGCGCCCTCGCCGCCCCGTAAGCATCCCGTTCGCGCACCCCGCTAACCCGCCCAATTACGTCCGGCAAAGCTCCCGCCCGCTGCGCCGGAAATACCCGGCTCCCTCGCGCCTACATCTCCCCATTGTCGATCAAGCGCGTCCGCCCCACGAACACCGCCAGCGCCAGTCGCGCCCCGCGCCGCACCTCTTCCACCGGCCGCAACGATTCCGGGTCGAAAAACTCCACGTAATCCAACCGTGCCGCCGGCTGCGTCGCAATCAACCGCGCCAACTCCGCCTTTAATCCCGCCGCCCCGACCGCCTCCTTCGCCCCCCTTACCACCGCCCGCGCCCGCTCCAACGCCCGCCAAAGCACCGTCGCCTGCGCCCTCTCCTCGGCGTTCAAGTATTTGTTTCGCGAACTCATCGCCAGGCCATCACGCTCCCGCATCGTGGGTGCCACCACCAGCCGCAGCGGAAAATTCAGATCCCGCACCATCCGCCGCAGCACCGCCGCCTGCTGCCAGTCCTTCGCCCCAAACACCGCCACCGTCGGCAGCACCAAGTGGAACAATTTTGCCACCACCGTCGTGACGCCCCGGAAATGCGTCGGACGCGCCGCCCCTTCCATTCCCTGCGACACATTCTCCTCCACTACAAACGTGCTGTAATCACCCTTCGCCCGCCCCGGATACATCTCCTCGTCCGCTGGAGCGAACACCACGTCCACCCCCGCCTCCCGGCACAGCGCCGAATCCCGCGCAAAATCCCGCGGATATTTCGCCAGATCCTCATGCGCCGCGAACTGCGTCGGGTTCACATAGATGCTCACCACCACCTTGCCCGCCTGCCCCACCAATCGCCGCGCCCGCCGCACCAAGCTGAGGTGCCCCGCATGCAAATACCCCATTGTCGGCACCAAACCCACCTTCACCCCCTCGCGCTGCCACCCGCGTGCCAACCGCTGCATCCCCGCCACTTTCGTGACAATTTTCATCGGCAAATTCTCACCGCCAAACCCGACCCACGCGAGATCGAAAAATGGGTTGTCCCCGCCCTTCCCGGATCATCAGCCTCCTCCATCACCTGGAAGAGCACGGTGTCCCCACCGCGCCGCCGACCCATCGATGACGTCCGCCCCGCCCACCCTCGCCGCCCACCCTCCCTCCCCCTCGACCTCAAACCCTCGTCGAACCAAGCCAGCACTCCCCCGCCTCGCCGCAAACCCAAAAACAGCAAGGGCCGCCAGCCCGAAGGCTGACGGCCCCAAATCCCAACCAGAATCCCATCCGCCTCAGCGACGAAACGCCATCGGCGCACCGCCCGGAATTTCATGCGCGCACGGCTGGTTCGTCGGCGCATCCGGCACCCGGGCATTGGCCTGCACCAGCTTGTTCGCCAGCAAATACGCCTCCACCTCTTCCCCGCTGATGTCCGGCAGCATGTGCCCGTTCACCTCGACACACGGGCTCAGCATCTGCCCGCTCTTCTCAATCATTTCCTGCCGCTGCGCCGGATCATTGATGATATCCCGGTCTTCGAACGGCAGGTCATACTTCCGCATCACCGCCCGCACGCCCATGCTCCAGCCACAACTCGGTTTCAGGTAAGCAACAATCTTTGGTTTGTTCATAAATTCCCTCTGAACCTGCCACACCGTAAACCGTTCGCAACAGTTTAGTTGACGGCTCCCAACTCTCGCGCCCGCCCCCAACCAACGGTTCGCACCCAAAAACTCCGCGCCCAAGCCACAACTTTGCACTTTGCGCTTTAAACTTTGCGCTCCGCCCCTTGAACTCACCTCATGCACCGCCCCGTTACCAACCCCGTCGCCGCGCTCCTCGCGCTTTCGCTGACCCTCGCCCTCGCCCCGTCTCTTCCCGCCGCCGCGCCCACGCAATTCGCGCGCGACGGTGCCGCTCTCCAACCCGTATCCATCTCGTCGCAAACCTCCCCCCGCGTCCAGCAGGCCGCCCAAACCCTCGCCGAAATGCTCGGCAAAATCACCGGCGCCCCCTTTACCGTCGTCACCAACGACGGCCGCCGCGGCCTCGCCGTCGGACGCCCCGCCGACTTTCCCACACTCTCCCTCCCCCTAAAATCCGACCCCAAGGACCCCACCCTCCGCGAGGACTACCTCCTCCGCTCCCACCCCGACGGACTCTGGCTCATCGGCAACACCGATCTCGCCGTCGAACACGCCGTCTGGGATTTCCTCCATCGCCTCGGCTACCGCCAGTTCTTTCCCGGCAAACACTGGGAAATCATCCCCCGCGTCCCCAACGCCGCCCTCGCCCTCGACACCCTCGAACACCCCGCCTACTACGGCCGCCGCATCTGGTACGGTTTCGGCCCCTGGGACTACGCCGCCGAACCCTACGCGGACTGGTGCGCCAAAAACCGCGCCACCTCCGGCATCGCCCTCAACAGCGGCCACGCCTACGACGGCATCCTCAACCGCAATCACGTTGAATTCCACGCCCACCCCGAATACCTCGGCCTCGTGCAGGGCGAACGCCGCTCCAGCAAATTCTGCATCTCCAACCCCGCACTCCGCCAACTCATCGTCGCCGACGTCCTCGCCCAGTTCACCAAAAACCCCGCCGCCGATTCCGTCTCCCTCGACCCCAGCGACGGCGGCGGTTGGTGCGAATGCGCCCCCTGTCAGGCCCTCGGCTCCGTCACGGACCGCGCCCTGACCCTTGCCAACGAAGCCGCCGCCGCCGTCACCGCCAAATTCGGCGACAAATTCATCGGCATCTACGCCTACAACCAGCATTCCCCGCCCCCCAATCTCCCCGCCCATCCCCGCGTCGTCGTCAGCATCGCCACCGCGTTCATCACCGGCGGCTTCACCGTGGACCAACTGATCGACGGCTGGCAGCAACGCGCCAAAACCCTCGGCATCCGCGAATACTACAGCGTCAACACCTGGGACCGCGACCTCCCCGGCGCTGCCCGCGGCGGACGCCTCGACTACCTCACCAACTCCATCCCCCACTTCCACGCCCGCGGCGCCCGCTTCCTCTCCGCCGAATCCAGCGACAACTGGGGTCCCAACGGCCTCGGCTACTACCTCGCCGCCCGCCTCCTCTGGAATGTCCGCGAAGCCACCCGTTCTGACGCCATCGTCGCCGACTTCCTCGACCGCTCCTTCGGCCCCGCCCGCGCGCCCATGGCCGCCTTCTATGAACTCCTCACCGCCGCCAAACGCCCGCCGCTCTCCGACGACCTCCTCGGCCGCATGTATCGCGCCCTCGCCCAGGCCCGTCAGGCCACCACCGACCCCGCCATCAACGCCCGCCTCGACGACCTCACCCTCTACACCCGCTACGTCGAACTCTGGCTCGATTACTCCACCGCCTCCGGCCTACCCCGCCAGGTTGCCTTCGAAGCCCTCATCCGCCACGCCTACCGCATGCGCACCACCATGATGATCCACACCAAAGCCCTCTACCGCGACCTCGATAACCGCGACAAATCCGTCACCATCCCCCGGTCCGTCGCGTGGAATGTCCCCGAGGGCAAAAACGCCTGGAAAAACAGCGAACCCTTCTCCCGCGCCGAACTCGACACCTTCCTCCGCATCGGCATTGCCCAACGCAAACTCCTCGACTTCACCGCCGTCGCCTTCTCCGATCAACTCGCTCCCGCCACCGCCCTCAAACTCGCCGCCACCACCAACAACACCGGCAACATGGGCACCTACAGCCGCGGCAAACGCACCTACTTCACCTGGATCGACCGCGCCCCCGCCACCCTCCGCCTCACCGCCGCCGCCGGACTCATCTACGGCAACCGCGGCCCCGCCAAAATCGAACTCTTCCCCGTCGCCGAACCCGAGGGCAAATCCGTCGCCCACGCCGAAGTCCCCCCGGACAAGGCCGACCACACCATCGAACTCCCAACCAGCTTCACCGGCCTCCATCGCCTCGAAGTCAACGACAGCGCCGCCGCCACCCGCATCACCTGGCCCGACGACCTTCCCATGACCCTCCAATCCAGCGCCGACGCCCCCGCCGCCCTCCACGGACGCTGGTCCCTGTTCTTCTACGTCCCCAAAGGCACCCCCACCATCGGCGGCTTCGCCTCCGGCACCGGCACCCTCGTCAATCCCGAAGGCCGCAAAATCCACGACTTCCCCGCCAAACCCGGCTACTTCTCCATCCCCGTTCCACCCGGCCAGGACGGCCGCCTCTGGCAATTCCAGAACACCGCCGGCCAACGCCAACTCCTCACCGTCCCCCCGTTCCTCGCCCGCAACGCCCGCGAACTCCTCCTCCCCCGCGAAGTACTCGCCACCGATACCCGGCCCACTCCCTAAAAATGCTCCCCAAAAAACCCGCCCCCCCCCCCCCCCCCCCCCTCCCCCCCCCACCCCCCCCCCCCCCCCCCCCCCCCC
>CAZUUP010000117.1:0-12182 GCA_964623105.1 uncultured Akkermansia sp. | reverse complement strand
GGATATTGCGCGGCAGTTATCTGGGGATGGCGTCGGCTTGGATCACGACGCTGGCCTGCACGGCGGCGGCGTTGTATTCGGCGTCGTTATTTTACGAGGGAATCAACCCGAATCTGGGCAAGGTGGTGCGAAGCCACGGCGCGGTGTCCTACCGGGTGAAGGCCGATGGGGCGTGGCAGGCTCTGGGGCGTTCACGTCCGGCGCTGCCGGTGGGGGCGGAGGTGCGCACGGAGGAGGGGGCCACGGCGGTGCTGAAGCTGGGACGGCGGAATTACCTTGGTCTGGGGCAGAATTCGCAGGTGGCGCTGACGGGGTTTGGGGAGAAGGGCGGGATTGAGCTGGCGCGGGGGCGGGCGATTGGATCGGTTTCGCAGTATGAGCAGGCGTTGTTTCAGGTGCGCACGGAATCGGCGCGGGCCAGTGTGAATGTGGGGGTGTTTGCGGTCGCGGTGGACGGAGCGCGGAATACGGTGGTGACCGTGGGCGAAGGTTCGGTGGATTTTTTCGGTCTGCAGGCATTCTCCCGGTTGGTCAAGGTGCAGAAGGGGCAGGCAAGCACGTGCGTGATTGCGGGGCAACCGCTGCCGGCGCGGCCGGCCCTGCCCCATCTGCTCAAGGAGTTGGAGGCGTTTCAGGCGGCGCTGGCCAGTCCGTATGACAAGCGGCGACGGGAGATGACCGAGAGTTTCTGAAGTTTGGGAGGCGGGAGAACAGATTCCTTTTGTCCCTGCGGGGAGGGCGTGGTTAAAGTGGCGGCCACGTGATGAAGGTTGCCTTTGATACGATTGAAGATGTGCTTGCGGACTTGCGCCGCGGAAAAATGGTGGTCGTGGTGGACGATGCCGACCGCGAAAACGAGGGTGATCTGGTGATGGCAGCGGAGCGGGTGACGCCGACGGCGGTAAACTTCATGGCGCGGTATGGGCGGGGGTTGATCTGCGTGCCGACGGTGGCGGAACGCCTGAAGCAGCTGGGGATCGAGCAGATGGTGTCGCAGAACCGGGAGAGTTTCCGCACGGATTTTCAGGTCAGCGTGGATGCGGCGCGGGGGATATCGACGGGGATCAGCGCGGCGGACCGGGCGCGGACGATTCAGGTGCTGGCCGAACCGACGGCGGTGCCGGAGGACTTGGTGCAGCCGGGGCATGTGTTTCCGTTGCGGGCCAAGCCGGGCGGGGTGTTGCAGCGCGCGGGGCACACGGAGGCGGCGGTTGATCTGGCGCGGTTGGCGGGATGTCGTCCGGTGGGGGTGATTTGCGAAATCATGGCGGATTCGGGGGAGATGGCGCGTCTGCCGGCATTGGTAAAATTTGCGCGAAAGCACAAATTGCGGCTGTGTACCATTGAGGATTTGATCAAGTATCGTCGGTTGCGCGAGAAGTTGGTGGAGCGGATCGAGGTGGTCCGGATGCCGACCGATTACGGCGATTTCGAGCTGTATCTGTACCGGTCCCAGACCGATGGCCAGCATCATCTGGCGCTGGTGAAGGGAGAGGTGGCAAAAACGAAGAACGTGCTGGTCCGGGTACACAGCGAGTGTCTGACGGGCGATGTATTTGGTTCGCGGCGCTGCGATTGCGGGCCGCAGTTGCATCAAGCGATGGCGCAGATTGCGAAGGCGGGAGCCGGGGTGATTTTGTACATGCGGCAGGAAGGGCGGGGGATTGGTCTGGCACCGAAGATTCAGGCTTACAAGCTGCAGGAGAGCGGGTTGGACACGGTCGAAGCGAACCTGAAGCTGGGTTTTGGAATGGATCTGCGCGAATACGGCATCGGGGCGCAGATTCTGGCCGACCTGGGTTTGCACACGATTCGCTTGTTGACCAACAATCCGAAGAAGGTGGTGGGTTTGGAGGGTTATGGGCTGGAGATTGTCGAGCAGGTGCCCATTCGCATCCAGCCGAACCGGCATAACCGGGCCTATCTGCAGGTCAAACGCGAGAAACTCGGGCACTTGATTTGAAGGCCCCGGTCATTTTTTATGCTGCAACGAAATGTGCCGGGGACGGTGGTGAAAGCGGCGGGGCGATTTGCGATTGTGGCCTCGCAGTACAACGCCGAATTTGTGGACGCGATGGTGGCGGCAGCGGAGGGCGAATTGAAGCGGGGCGGGGCGGGGGAGGTAGTGGTGGTGCGGGTGCCCGGGGCGTTTGAAATTCCGGTGGTGGCGGCGGAACTGGCGGCCCGTCCGGGGCGCGGTTGGTCGGGAATCATCTGCCTGGGAGTGATCTTGCGCGGGGCGACGACCCATGCGCAACACATTGGGGAAGCGGTGACGCAGGCATTGGTGCAGATTCAGGTTGGTCGGCGGGTGCCGGTGATCCACGAAGTGTTGTTGCTTGAGAATGTCGAACAGGCCCGGCAACGATGCCTGGATCCGGAGCACAATCGGGGGGTGGAGGCTGCTCAAACGGCCTTGAAAATGGGGGCGATCATGCGCGGTTTGCGCACCCGCCGGGCCCGCTGAATACCGGGTTGGAAGCCCCGTCGAAGGGGCGGCATTCAGGCTTTGTGAAAAATTTCACGATTTGCTTGCGCGACCGGGGTTGCGAAGTATCCTGAAGCGTCAGTTTGAACCAAATAACACCAAGCATATGAAAAGTTTGACCCTCACCGCAGTATCGTTGCTGGCCGTGGTAGGCTTCAGCACCGCAGGAGACGTAACCGGCAAGATTTCCCTCAAGGGGACGCCCCCGCCGGAGAAGCCCTTGCCGCTGGATCCCGCGTGTGGAAAAACCCGGGGCGATTTTGGCATGGAAGCCGCGAAGACCCGGTTTTACGTGACCAAGGACGGCGGGCTTGGCGATGTGTTCGTGTATGTGAAGTCGGGTCTTAGTTCCAAGCCGGCGGTGCCTTCGGCGCCGACGGTCATCGACCAGAAAGGATGCGAGTACACCCCTTATGTGGCGGGTGCGATGGTCGGGCAGAAGATCGCGGTGAAGAACTCGGATCCGGTGTTGCACAACGTGCATCCGACGCCGACGGTGGCGGGGAACAAGGAGTATAACAAAGCGCAGTTGCCGAAGGGCCCGGATTTGGAATTCAGCTGGGACAATGCCGAGATCATGCTCCGGTTCAAATGCGACGTGCATCCGTGGATGTTTGCGTATGTCGGCGTGGTGGACAGCCCGTATCATGCGGTTTCCAACCCGGACGGAAGCTACAAGATTGCGGGTCTGCCGGCCGGCAAGTATGTGATTGAGGCGTTTCACCGCAAGAGTGGCAAGCCGGTGACGAAGGAAATCACGGTCACTGCCGATGGTGGCAAGGCCGACTTCACGATCGAGGTTCCGGCGCAATAATTCTGCGGGATCTGGCTTGACCGCTGCGGTCCCTCCGGGCCGCAGCGGTTTTCTGCTTAAGGCTTAAACGTGGAAACCACCATTACCCGAAGCGGACCGGGACGGGCGTTGCATCGGTTTGCCGTCTTCACCGCGCTGGCGACCTTGGGGTTGATCGCGATGGGTGGTTTGGTGACGAGTCACGGGGCGGGTATGGCGGTGCCGGACTGGCCGACGACGTACGGTTACAACATGTTCCTGTTCCCGATTTCGTTGTGGAAGGGCGGGATATTCTATGAGCACAGCCACCGCTTGTATGCCTCGGTGGTCGGGTTGTTGACGCTGGTGCTGGCGGGGTGGTTGTGGCATGCGGCACCCAGCCGCGCCTTGCGATGGGCGGGGGTGGGAGCCTTATTCTTGGTCGCGGTGCAGGGCTTGTTGGGCGGATTGCGGGTCACGTTGTTCAAGGATCAGATTGGAATTGTGCATGCTACTCTCGCGCAGATTTTCCTGGTTTGGGTAAGCGGGATTGCGCTGCGGACAAGTCCGTGGTGGGACAATTTGCGGCGGGCATCCGTGGTTCCGGTTTCCGCCAATGTTGCGCGGCTTTTGGGCTGGGTGACGGCGTTGATCTTGGTGCAACTGATCCTGGGTGCGGCGATGCGGCATCAGCACGCGGGACTGGCGGTGCCGGACTTTCCATTGGCGTACGGAAAGCTGTGGCCGGTGACGGATGCGGAGAGTATCATCCGTTATAATCAGGTCCGGCGGGAGGTGGTGGCATACAATCCGATTACCGCCGCGCAGGTCATCCTGCACATGATGCATCGGGTGGGGGCAATCGTTGTTTACGTCTCGGTGGCTGGGTGTGCGTGGGTGGTTCGCCGCCAAGTGGGGGGACGGCATCCAGTTGCCCGCTTGGTGGCGGCGTGGTTCGGTGTGATCAATCTCCAGTTTTTGTTGGGCGCGGCTACGGTGTGGAGCGTGAAGGCGGCGGATGTGGCGACGGCGCATGTGGTGACGGGGGCGGTGGCGTTGGTGACGGGTTCGGTGGCCTTTGGGGTGGCGAGGCGATTGGGTGCGTGCGGAGCGTCGCGGGAAACGGTGCTGGCGGCGGCACGGCCGACGGCGTTTTCGAGCGGGAAGATCGTGGAGGTTGCCCGGTGAAGGTGGGTGCGGAGGCGATGCCGACCGTCGCGTCACGGGAAAAATCCCGGGGCGGAGTCTGGGCTGAATTGGTCAAGGCGCGGCTCACCAGCCTGGTTTTGTTGACGACGCTGGTGGGTTTTTACATGGGCACGCGGGGCATGGTGAATTACCCGCTGATGCTGCATACGCTGCTGGGCACTGCGCTGCTGGCGTGCGGGGCGGCGGCTCTGAATCAATTGATTGAGCGGGAGCACGATGGATTGATGCGACGGACCGAGGGACGACCGCTGCCGGCGGGGCGGGTGCAACCGGACACGGTGCTGATTCTTGGCGGGGTGCTGGCGGCCTCGGGGTTGGTTTATCTGGCGCTGGCAGTCAACGCCCTGACGGGCTTTCTGGGGGCGGTGACGTTGGGGTCGTATTTATTCGTTTACACGCCCCTGAAGCGGGTGACGACCCTGAACACGGCCATTGGTGCAATTCCCGGGGCGTTGCCGCCGCTCATGGGTTGGACGGCGGCGCGGGGCGAGATAATGTCCGGCGGGTGGAGTTTGTTTGCGATCCTTTTCTTCTGGCAGTTGCCCCATTTTCTGGCGATCGCGTGGATGTATCGGGAGGATTACGCCAGGGGCGGATTTCAGATGCTGCCGGTCGTAGATCCCGATGGCTCGCGGACGGGGCGGCAGGCGGTGAGCCACACGCTGGGGCTCCTGCCGGTCAGCCTGAGTCCATTTTTGCTGAAGCTTGCCGGGGAGTTGTACTTTTTCGGCGCGTTGTGCGTGGGGTGTGTTTTTCTTTGGTTCGCCATCCGATTTGCTCGAGGGCTGACTTTGCCGCGTGCGCGGCAACTGTTCCTCGCGTCGATTCTATACCTGCCTGTGCTGCTGGGCCTGCTGGTATTCGACAAGATTAAGCACTAATCAACCGTACTCATGGCGAATCTTCCGTTGACATCATCTCCCGCGGACCGCTAAGACAGGCGCGCGAAAAGTGATCCGGAGAGCCGGGCCGGAAACCTTAAAATTGAACTAGACACAAATGCAGCACACAGCGAAAGAAACCCACCACGGTGATGCGCACGCTCACGACCACCACGAGGAACTGGGGTTCTGGCGGAAGTACATTTTTTCAACCGATCATAAGGTGATTGGAATCCAGTATGGCATAACCTCGCTGGCGTTTTTGTTCTTCGGATTCGGCCTGATGATGGCCATGCGCTGGCAGTTGGCGAAACCGGGAACGCCGATTCCGCTGGTCGGTGGGATGCTGGAGGGAATCTTCAAGGACATGGCGGCCAAGGGGATCATGTCTGCCGACCTCTACAATATGTTCGGGGCGATGCATGGGACGATCATGGTGTTCCTTGCGGTGGTGCCGCTGGGATTTGCGGCGTTTGGGAATTACGTCGTTCCGTTGCAGATTGGCGCGCCCGACATGACGTTTCCCCGGATCAACATGGCGAGTTACTGGGCGTTTTTTGCCGGATGCGCGGTCATGGTGTTCAGCTTCTTCATCCCGGGCGGGGCGGCTCAAGGTGGGTGGACATCATACTCGCCGCTGGCGACGATCATTCCAACGGACGGGCAGACCTATTGGTTGGTGGGCATGGTATTGCTGATCACGTCTTCGCTGTTAGGCGCGGTCAACTTCATTGCGACGATCATTCAATTGCGCGCGCCCGGCATGACCTGGATGCGATTGCCTTGGTTTGTCTGGGTGCAGTTTGTCACGGCGTTCATCCTGTTGCTGGCGTTTCCTCCGTTGGAAGCGGCGGGGGTGATGCAATTGATGGACAAGGTTTTCCACACCAGTTTCTTCCTGCCCAGCGGGTTGGTGGTGTCGGGCACCGCGGTGGACATCAGCGGCGGCGGGAGTCCGTTGTTGTGGCAGCATCTTTTCTGGTTCCTCGGGCATCCGGAGGTTTACGTCCTGATTCTGCCGGCGATGGGCATCGTTTGTGAAATCATCGCCACCAACACCCGCAAACCGATTTGGGGTTACAAGTCGCTGGTTTACTCGGCGCTCGCGGTCGGGTTTATCTCGTTCATTGTGTGGGCGCACCACATGTATGTGACCGGGATGGGCACGAAGATTTCGACGTTCTTCCAGACGACCACGATGATCATTTCGATTCCCTCGGTGATCATTCTCACCTGTCTCTTCATTTCTCTCTGGGGCGGTTCAATCCGCTTTAACACTCCGATGCTGTTTGCGCTGGCATTTTTGCCCATGTTCGGCATCGGCGGACTGACCGGCCTGCCGCTCGGCTTCAATTTCAGCGATCTTCATCTTCACGACTCTTACTATGTGATTGCGCATTTCCATTACGTGGTAGCGCCCGGGAGCGTTTTTGCTCTGCTGGCGGGCGTTTATTACTGGTATCCGAAGATGACCGGGCGCTTCATGAGTGAATTCTGGGGGAAGGTCCATTTCTGGCTTTCGCTGTTGTTCATGAACCTGATCTTTCAGCCCATGTTTGCGCAGGGGTTGGCGGGCATGAGCCGCCGTATGTACGACGGCGGTGCAAGCTATGCGGGCGTGCTCGATCCTTCGACGGGCGATGTAGTCGGGTTGACCAAGCAGATGCTCTGGCTGAATACGCCTATCACCCATGCGGCGCTGGCTCTGGGGGCGGTGCAATTCATCTTCATCATCAACTTCTTCTGGAGCATCCGGAACGGCAAGAAAGTGGAGTCGGACAATCCTTGGAATGCCACGACGCTTGAGTGGCAGACGCCCACGCCGCCGCCGCATGGCAACTTTGCCAAGGCACCGGTGGTCTATCGTGGTCCTTACGATTACAGTGTCCCGGGGGCGGCGAAGGACTTCATTCCCCAGAACCAACCCAACTGATTTTGAAGCAATAGGAAGCATTCATGGATATTCCCTACACAGTCCAACCCCGGCAGGATACCGGGCTGTATAATGCCAAGGTTGGCATCTGGTTGTTCCTCGCTTCGGAAGTGATGCTCTTCGGGGCGTTGTTTTCCGCTTACATACTGCTGCGGGTGGGTGCGCCGGATGGGACCTGGCCCCATAGCGTGTTGAACATTCCGCTGGGGACGTTGAACACCATCGTGCTGATCACTTCCAGTATCACCGTGGTGCTGGCTTGGGCGAGCTTGAAGCTGAACAACTTCGCCCGCTATCGTGCAATTCAAGGGGTAACCCTCCTGTGCTCACTGATCTTCTTGGTCATCAAATCGTTCGAGTACCGTGACAAGTTTGCTCACTATCAGGTGCTGCAAAAGGACGGAACTTATGTGGACGGTCATATTCATGGATCGGTTTATGTCGACAGCGACAAGAAGACCCGTGAAGAACATGGTTTTCGCGGTCTTACCTTCGCAGAAGGTGCGAAGGGTTCCGAAAAGAAGTACACCTTGGATCACGTGGTTATCAACGGTTTCGCGGTCAAGACTCTGGCGGAGATCAACCAACCGAAAGCCGGGGTCCATCACGAACACAAGAACATCACGATACCGGCCGCCCAGATCAAAAAGATTGGAAATTACGGGCCGGCGCACAACACCTACATGGCGATCTACTTCACTTTGACCGGGTTGCACGCCCTCCACGTCATCGGGGGGGCGTTGGTGATCGCGTTCATTTGGGGTCCGGGTGCGGCCATGTGGAAGACCGATCCGGAGCGATATATCAACCGGGTTGAGATCTCCGGGCTTTTCTGGCACTTTGTTGACCTTGTCTGGATCTTCCTGTTCCCCATCCTTTATCTCCTGTAAACGAGCGAACCCCCATATCATGAGCGCCCATTCCGCGGAAGAAGTTCACCAGAGCGTCAAGAAATACATTGCCGTCTTTGTCGCCCTGCTTGTCGGGACGGTGATCACTGTCGCAGCCTATTATGTTCACCTGCCCACGGTGGCGCTGACCATCGCGGTCGCGTTGTTGATCGCCTCCGTCAAGGCGTTTCTGGTGGCGGGATTTTTCATGCACTTGATCTCCGAGAAGAAGATGATCTACGGAATTCTGGCATCGACCGTTTTTTTCGTAATTGGTTTGGCGTTTTTGACCATCTGGTCGATGAATGACTATCCTCCCAACCAGGTGCCGGCGGTCACTGCAAATCGCTAACATCCCATGTCGCTGAAAGCCCTTCATGTGGTTTTTGTCTCTGCCTCGGTGATGCTCACCGGGGTGGTGGCGTTTTGGGGATTCAGTCGTTTTCTATCTCCCGAGGGAACTCGGGCGGATCTGGTTTATGGAATCGCCGCGGTAGTATCTGGACTGGCCTTGTTGGCCTACGGGCGGTATTTCCTGAACAAGTTGAAAAACATCAGTTACCTGTGAAACTATTGTTTTCAATCCGCACGCTGCTGACGCTGGCTATATTGCTGGCAATGCGCGGTCAGTGCCACGCCTGCGCGGCATGCCTTGGCAACTCGGATTCCGCGATGGCGGAGGGCATGAACTGGGGGATCATGACGCTTCTGGTCGTCGTCCTGAGTGTGCTGGTTGGAATTGCAGCTTTTTTCATCTATCTCGCGCGTCGTTCGGCGATGGTCGCTTCATCGCCGGACTTGGGGCAGTTATCCGAACCATCGAAGAAATTCGCCTGATCAAGCATCATGTTCGACTATTTAAAGACCAACCTGTTGTTCATGCCGGTACTTGCTTCGGAGCACGGCAAGGACGTGGACAATTTCATCGTTTACGTTCACATCCTCATGGCCGTCCTCTTTGTGGGCTGGCTGGGTTATTTCGCCTATACCCTGTTTCGCTTCCGGCAGAGCCGCAATCCGAAGGCGGACCACGTGGGCGTTACCAGCCACGCATCGAGCTACATCGAACTCGCTGTGGCGGGGATTGAGGCTGTCTTGTTGATTGGATTTGCTGTGCCGTTGTGGGCCAAGGTGGTGGACAAGTTCCCGGACAAGAAGGACTCCACGGTCATTCGTCTGACCGCCGAGCAGTTTTCCTGGTCGGCGCGTTACCCGGGACCGGATGGTGAATTTGGAGCCCAGGATGCCAAGGCATTCGGCCCGGATAATCCGCTTGCTTATGTGAAAGATGATCCAAAGGGCAAGGACGATGTTACCGCACCGATGAAGGAGATTCACGTGCCGGTGAACAAGCCCGTGATTGTGTATCTGACCTCAAAGGACGTGATTCATTCTTTCAAGGTGGCGCCACTGCGGATGACGCAGGATGCCATTCCGGGAATGGTTTCGGGTGTGCATTTCAAACCCACGGTGCGGGGCAAGTATCTGGTTACTTGCGCGCAGCTGTGCGGCAACGGTCACTCGTCGATGAACGCGTTTTTCACCGTTGATTCTCCGGAGGATTTCGCCAAGTGGATGGCAGAGAAGAGCAAAGGTGGTGGTGCAACGAGCTTTGAGTGACGCCCGCTGCGGTGAATCCGGTGTTTACCGAGACATCTTGGTTTTGGATGGGTTGGCGGGACGTACTTCGGCAGGATTGAACGGGCGACCATGAATTCCATATCTCGTCCCACCCTTTGGTTGGTTTGGGGCGGTTTGGGGTTGGTGATTTTGGGGGTTTCACTTCAGTTTTGGTTGGGCAAGGGTCCCCGGTCCGATTCGCCGCCGGAGGCTGCGATTCCGGCGGGCATGCCGGGTGACGGAGGGAAGTTGTTGCCGGTTATTTCCCGTTTGGAATCGTTTACCCTGACCAATCACCATGGGCAGTTGGTGAACCTCGAATCACTGCGCGGGAAGGTCTGGGTTGCGGACGTCATCTTCACGCGATGCGCGGGTCCCTGTTTGCAGATGACCCAGCGGATGAAGGAATTGGTGGAGGCCACCCAGGGGGAGGGCAAGGTCGAGTTTGTCAGTTTCACCACGGATCCGGAATTCGACACCCCGGAGGTTCTGCGCAAGTATGCGGAGCGCACCGGAGCGGAGAAGCCGCGCTGGCGGTTTTTGACCGGCACGAAGGCCGAATTGGTCCGGGTGATGGTGGGTGGGTTAAAGCTGACGGCCCTGGAGAAAAAGCCGGAAGAACGATCAGATCCCGCAGATCTTTTCATTCACAGCACCCTCTTTGTGATTGTGGACCGCCAGGGACGCTTGCGAAAGGCGGTCGAAGGGCTGGAGCCAGATTTTAAGGCCAAGGTAATGGATGCAGTTGGACGCTTGTCGCGGGAGTGAACGATTTCATGAGCATACAAGACCTGCCGGCGGTGAATGCGGTGTTGAATGGGTGCAGCAGCCTGTTGCTGATTGGCGGGTTGGTGTCCATCCGGCGTGGCGACCGAAAGACACATGAGCGTTGCATGAGCGGGGCGTTGATCTGCTCGGCTTTGTTTCTGGCTTCGTATCTTACCTATCACTGGTTTGCGGGACGGACGGTGTTTCGAGACCCAGCTTGGTTTCGGCCAATTTACCTGGCGATCTTGTTGACGCATACGGTGCTGGCAGTGGTGATTGTACCGCTCATTTTGGTGACAGTGGTACGGGCGGTGCGGGAGCGTTTTGAGTCGCATAAGGCGATCGCACGCTGGACGTGGCCGATGTGGATGTACGTTTCGGTGACCGGGGTGGTGATCTATCTGCTGTTGTATCAGATCTACCCACAGAAGCCCTGACAGGCCGTCGGCCGGGGCGAACTCCGGCGGCGGGGGGCGGGAAATCGAACATGCGCCCCGGGGTGTCGTCGCCTGTTGTACGATGGGAGGGGAGTCAGGCTTTTCGGGTGCATAGCCGTGTATTCCGCTCCTTGAGATGTTTCACGCGGCACCTACGTCGGGGCTCTGGTGTGCCTGCGCTTCTCTTGGCGGCGGATACCAAAGTCATTCGGCGGCGCAATGAAATCATCCGCATGGAGGCAAAGCCCAAGCAGGCAAAGGGGACCGCGGGCATTGGCGGTGGATGTCCCGGTTACGGGGCTGTTCTTCGTGCAATTCCGGGGTCCGCCGCAATCTGCTTGGCGCAGAAAGTTGCTGCGCGCGGGCGTGACGCTTTTGCGATTTATGCCGCAGGACACGTTCGTGGCGAAGCGTGAACGGGCGTCGCTGGCGCGCGTGCGGACGCTCCCGTTCGTGCATTGGGTCGGAGTTCAGCGTGCGGATTACACGGTGCATCGTCAGGTCCGGGCAGCGTTAGCGGGGAAGCTGTTGAACAAGATCGCGGCCGTGCGGGTGCTGCTGGCGCCGGGCGGCGGCGCGGCGGACCGGTTGGGCACGAGGCGCGGAATACAGCGCGTGAGCCGTGAGGCGGCGCATGGTTTCGGCACGGCGCTGAAAGGGGCGCGACGCGGTGGCAACTGGCGGCGCCCGCCAGCTCTCCGGCGGCGCTGTGGATCGAGCCGACCGCGCAGGTACGCAGCTTCGATGAGGTGGCGGGGAAGGGCATCGCGGGCGGCGAGACGGGGCACGGGACCGGTCCCAATCTCGGTGAGGGGGAAACGCCGCCGGTGTGGGTCATTCGCAAGAATCATTTTGCCGGCGGGCATCTGCCCGGATTCGACGGGGGCAGCGTGACAGTGTCGGTCGCGAACAGGGGCTGGAATAATGGCGACGACGCGTTGATCCACCCGGATTTACGCGGCGCGAGGTTTTACGAATCGTAAGCGTGTCCGTGACTAGGGGAAAAGCTCCAAGCAGAAAGCTCAAAGCTCAAGGGAAGCATCAAGGGCCAAGGACCAACCCAAGGGTCCGACTCGGGTTAGTCGTGTGAAACCCGAAACAGCCGCAAGCCAGCGGGAGCGTCCAACTCCTCGCGGTCGGGCTTGGAGTTTTAATCGTGGAGCTTCCCTTGAGCTTTGAACTTT
>CAZUUP010000116.1:0-12207 GCA_964623105.1 uncultured Akkermansia sp. | reverse complement strand
ACCAACCGCCAGCCAGTGACCCGATTGCAACTTGGTTTCCACCCGCCCATGCACTACTCTCCCCCATCGCTCGCAAAACCGTGATCAACCCTCCGCCAATTCTCCGCCGTCCGCCCGGCACCCGCGGCCGCCTCGCCGGCCTGCTTCTTCTTGCCCTCCTCCACACCGTCTCCGCTGCCGAACACTACGCGACCACCCACATCAATCCCCCCGGCCTCCCGCGCGAATTCCGCGGCACCTGGATCGCCACCGTCTCCAACATCGACTGGCCCGCCAAACCCGGCCTCTCGGTCACCGAACAGCAACAGTCCCTCATCGCCATACTCAACCGCGCCGCCACCCTCCATCTCAACGCCATCATCCTCCAGGTCCGGCCGGCCTGCGATGCCCTCTACGCCTCGCCCCACGAACCCTGGTCCGAATACCTCACCGGGCAGATGGGCAAACCGCCCGAACCCGCGTTCGATCCGCTTGCTTTTGCCGTCACCCAGGCCCACGCCCGCGGCCTGGAACTCCACGCCTGGTTCAACCCCTTCCGCGCCCGCCACAATGCCGCCAAATCGGAGATCGCCCCCAACCATATCAGCCGCTCCCAGCCACGCCTCGTCCGCACCTACGGCAAACAACTCTGGCTCGACCCCGGCGAACACGACGCCACCGAACACTCCCTCCGCGTCGTCCTCGACGTCCTCCGCCGCTACGACATCGACGGCATCCACCTCGACGATTACTTCTACCCCTACAAGATCAAGGACGCCGCCGGCAAAACCATCGACTTCCCCGACGAGCCCAGTTGGCAGCGCTACCGTGACCGCGGCGGCCAGCTCACCCGCGACGACTGGCGCCGCGACAACATCAACGGCTTCATCGAACGCCTCTACACCTCCATCAAGTCCGTCAAACCCTGGGTCAAATTCGGCCTCAGCCCCTTCGGCATCTGGAAAGCCGGCCAGCCCGACCAAATCCGCGGACTCGAAGCCTACGACCACCTCTACGCCGATTCCCGCAAATGGCTCAACTCCGGCTGGGTCGATTACTTCTCCCCCCAGCTCTACTGGCCCATCGATCAAAAAGCCCAGAGCTACCCCGTCCTCCTCAAGTGGTGGACCGAGCAAAACCACCACGGCCGCCACCTCTGGCCCGGCAACAATGCCGCCCGCGTCGGCAGCGCCTGGGCACCCGAGGAAATCGTCCGCCAGATCCAGAGTTCCCGCAATACCGACGGCGTCTCCGGCAACGTCCTTTGGAGCGTCAACAGCCTCACCCAAAACCGCGGCAAACTCGCCGACTCCCTCGCCCAAACCGTTTACACTCTTCCGGCACTCGTCCCCGCCTCCCCGTGGCTCGACAAAACCGCCCCCCAAAAACCCCGCATGGTAATCGGCAAGGACCTCGACGCCCGTCAGTTCAACCTCCACTGGGAGGCCGCTGACGCCCGGCCCATCGCCTGGTGGATTCTGCAAGCTCGCGTCGCCGGCCGTTGGGCCACTGAAATCCTTCCCGGCACCCAATCCTCCCGCATCATCACCCGCCACGGCTCACCCACCATCCTCGGGCCGGAATTCCTCGCCATCACCGCCGTCGATCGCTTCGGCAACACCAGCCCCGCCAACGTCCGCGAACGCATCTCCGCCCGGTAAGCATCACGCTCCGTCCGGCCACAGCGCGAATCCCGCTTCTGCGACTACCTCCCAGTCCTGCCCCCGCCAGATCCCACCCTACCTTCCCTGCTTCACATACACCTCCAGCAAGCACTCAAAACCGCCCAAATCAACCGTCCGCCGCGACTGCAGCTTCAACGTCGGATCCGCCGGCGCCAGCCGCAGCGGATTCGCAAACACCAGCCGTCCACCCGGCCTCAACACCACCGCCGACACCGCAAACAAATCCTCGATCAATCCCCGCAAATTCGGCACCGGCACCCGTCGCCCCATCGGCGGATTCGTGATCACCAAAGACACGCTCCCCGGCCCCATCCCCGCGCCCCGCGCCACCTCCCGGAAATCACCGCACGTAATCTCCGCCGCCACCCCCGTCAGTTTCGCCGCCGCCACATTTTTGCGCGCAATTTCCACCGCCTCGGAACTCAAATCCGTCCCCCGAATGCTCCGCACCCCGCCGCGCAACGCCCGCTCGATCAACTCCAAGCCCGAGCCGCAGAATGGATCCCACACCACTTCATCCTCCCCCGGCCCCGCCAACCGCGCCATGCAAGCCGCCAGCGGCGGATGCGAAGACGCCGGCACATCCCCCTGCCGGTAATACAATCGTGGATCGGGCGTCAACTTCGGACACAACTCCACCGTGTCGCTCCGCACTGCCGGGAAAATCGCCACCGTCCACGGCGCATTCCGCGCATCATTCAAAAGCTCCGGACACCGCGCATACACCCGGTTGGCCAGCTCCCGCACCGCCGCGCGCTGATGCCCCTTCGCCACAAAATCCAGCCGGTACCGCACCGGCCCGTCCGTGAACGCCCCCAGCACCCGCCGCGACAACGGCGAAGTGATCGCCATCGCCAGGGCATCCACCGCCACCCGCTCCGTGCTCGCCGGCACATTGCTCACCACCAGCCCCAGCGTGTCAAAACACCGCATCGCATACACATCAGCCAGGGTGAACGGCGCCACCGGCGCCAGCGACACCCGCCCGCTGCTGGCCTCCACCAACCGGAACTTCCCCTCCCGCCGGATATGCTCCTCCGCCTCCTCCCGCACAATCCGCTCCAATCCCCGTCGCCCCCGCAGGTGAATCCGCAAACCCGCAAACTCCCCCAGCGCCCGGTCCATCCGGATCACGCTCGGGCTCTGGCTCCGCACCACGCTCGCCCGCACCTTCTGCTCGGTCCCCGGCGGCAATCCCTTCACGCCCGCCAATGATTCCAACGTCGCCGCCCCGCCAATCTTTTCCAAAGTCCGCCCCAGAAACTTCTTTTCCCGCGCCGCTTCCGTCTTTCGCATCAACGCCAGCAACTCCGCCTCCTCGCCCGCGCCCGCGCCGATCTTAGGCATCGCCGTCATCGCATAACGCCGGATCTTTTCACACGAATCCTGCAACAAGCCCCGCAGCCACTCCCGCACCTCCGCCGCCTGCGCCCGGTCGCCCGACTCCGCCAACACCACCGCCGCCGCCCGCACCACCGCCACCTGCGCCAAACGCTCCGGCCCGGTGGCCGCATTGAATCGCCCCACCTCCTCCGCCCACAACCGCTCCCACGGCAGACCCCGCAACCGCTGGTAAAGCTCTTTGCCCGCGTTCCTCGCTTCCGGTTTCATTTCGTAAAAATTTCCTTTTCCCGCCCCTCGCAATCGAGCCGCCTGCATCGGCGGGATCAATCCCCCCGGGCGGACGGTCAGATTTTGGAAGGGCTGTAAGCCGAATTCTGTCTGCCCCGCTTGCGCGAGGGAGGGAATCATTTGTCTAAGCGGTCAATACCCGAAACCCGGCTGGCTTGCGCCAACACTGGAGCGGGCCGCTCCGAAGGTTTCCTATTGGACCTTGCACCCGATGGGGTTTTCCGTGCCTCCGCGCTTGCGCTTGGAGCGGTGGGCTCTTACCCCACCTTTTCACCCTTACCCCGGCCGTTGCCGGCCGTGGCGGTATGTTCTCTGTGGCACTTTCCGTCGGGACGCCTCGCGGCGTCACCTCCCGCGTGTATCCGCCGGCCTCACGACCGGCGGTTACGCGGCATCGCGCCCTGTGGTGTTCGGACTTTCCTCCCCCGGCTTGCGCCAGGAGCGATTCCCCACCCTTCCAAAATCAAAGACCTGCCCCAAGTTAGGGCTTCCCCCGCTGATAGCAAGGAACCTAAATCCCCGCGCAAAAAGCGCATCTTCACTGAATTCCAAGCACAGCCGCCCTGCGGCCCCACGCACCGGATTGGGTTGCGCCGCCGAACCGTCCGGGAACGAACCCGACGCATGGCCCGGGCGTTTTTCCCTCCACCTCGGAAACACGGCAGTGAACCCTGGCTCCCACCTTGACCTTCGAACTTTGGACTTCGCCCCCCAATAACTCTCAATACATCTTCCGCAAATTCGACGGCAAGATGTTCAACTCCCCGCGATACTTTGCCACCGTCCGGCGCGCCAGCGTCACATTCTTCTGCGCCAGCAACTTCACCACGGCATCGTCAGACAGCGGGAAATACGGATCCTCCTTCTTGAAAATCTCCGCCACCATTTCTTTCACGCTCGTGTTCGACATCCCCTCGCCGCTGGCGTTGTTGATGCCCGTCGTGAAGAAATACTTCATTTCGAAAACGCCCTGTGGCGTCTGGATGTACTTCCCCGCCACCGCGCGGCTCACCGTGGTCTCGTGAACCCCCACCACCTCGGCCACCTGATTCATCGTCAGCGGCTTCAAGTGCGCCACCCCCTTGTCCAGAAACTCCCGCTGCCGCTTCACGATCTCCCGCGCAATGCCCAGAATCGTCTGCTGCCGTTGGTGAATGCTTTTGATGAGAAACTTTCCGGCCGTGATCTTCTCGCGAATATACTCCCGCACCTCGGGCGCACTGTCCGCCTGCGACATGATGTCCTTGTACAAATTGCTGATGCGCAAATGGGGAATCTGCTCGTTGTTGATGCTCACCACGTACTCGTCCCCCTGCCGCGCCACAAAAACCTCCGGCACCACATACACCCGGTTGTCCGGCAAAAAGGCCCGGCCCGGCCGCGGCTCCAGATTGCCCACCCGCTCCGCCGCCTCCTGCACATCCTCCACGTCCATCCCCAGCTTCCGCGCAATCTCCGGAAACCTGCGTTTCCCCAGCGCCTCCATGTGGTCGGCTACCAGCGTATATTCCAGCGAACTCTTCCGCCCCGCCCGCTCCAGTTGCAACAACAGGCATTCTCGCAGATCCCGCGCCCCCACCCCCGGCGGCTGCATCAACTGAATCTCCTTCAACACCGCCGCCGTCATGTCCGGCGACAGTTGGTTGGCCACCGCCAGCTCCTCGACCGAACCCTGCAAGTACCCGTACTCGTCGATGTTCCCAATCAGCAGCTCCGCAATCTTCTGCTGGTCATCATCGAGATTGGAAGTCCGCACCTGCTCCAGCAACGCCTCCTGCAGGGACTGCTCCACCGTCAGCGAATCCAGCATGAACTGCCGCTTCTCCTCATCCTCCAGCGACGCCCGCACCGGCAGGTTCGACTGCGCGAAATGATCCCGCCACTCCTGGTCCAGTTGCGTCAACCGCTCAAACTCCGCCTGAAAATCATCCACCGGCTCGCTGCTCGGCTTCTCCGTTGCCGGATCAAAATTCACGTCCGCCGGCGGCTCCGTCGGATCCAGCTGTTCCACCGTCGTGTCCCGGTCCCCCCGCTCCCGCTCGTCCTGCGTCAACTCCGTCGAGGGCACTTCCTCCAGAAGCGGATTCTGCGCCAACTCCTGCTCCACCATCGCGTTCAGCTCGAGGGTAGGCACTTGCAACAAAGCCAGCGATTGCAGCATCTGCGGTGCCAACACCTGCTGCAACCCCATCCGTTGGGTCAACTGTAAGCCTTGTGACATGCCTCGATATTAGAAATCAACCACCGCCAACACAAGCAGAAGGGCCAACCCGGCCAAACTATTTGCCCTCAACTCCGGCAGTCGTCCTGCCGACAACCGCCCTTCCCCCGCCCACCCGTCACTCCTGCTGCCGCCGCCCGCAACCGAAAAATCGTTGCCCCGGCCCCACCCGCTCCCTACCGTCCACCCGTGCCCGTTCAACTCACCATTCTCGGCAGCGGTTCCTCGGGCAACTGCGCCTACCTCGAGGCCGGCGACACCCGCATCCTCATCGATGCCGGCTTCAGCGGCCGCCAGATCCGCCAGCGCCTCGCCACCATCAACCGCACCCCCGAAACCCTCTCCGGCATCCTCATCACCCACGAACACAGCGACCACATCCAGGGCCTCGCCGGACTTTGCGCCCGCGCCACCATCCCCATCTACTGCAACCGCCTCACTCAGGAGGCGATTCAATCCCAGTGCGCCACCCGTATGGATTTCCGCCTCTTCTCCACCGGCGCGTCCTTCGACCTCGGCGAACTCTCCGTCGATACCTTCAGTGTCCCGCATGACGCCTACGATCCCGTTGGTTTCCTCCTCCATACTTCGGCAGGAAACGTCGGCTTCTTGACCGACCTCGGACACGCCACCAAGCTCGTCCTCGAACGCGTCCGCTCCTCTCGCGCCCTCGTCCTCGAGGCCAACCACGACCTTCGCCTCCTCCAGGAAGACACCAAACGCCCCTGGAGCGTCAAACAACGCATCCTCAGCCGCCACGGCCACCTCTCCAACGATGCCGCCGCCGACGTCGCCGAACAGGTCATGCACGCCGATCTCCGCCACATCTTCCTCGGCCACCTCAGCCGGGACTGCAACCGCCCCGAACTCGCCCGCAAAACCGTCCACGCACGCCTCCAGAAAATCGGCGCCCACCACACCGAACTCATCTCCACCTCCCAAGACACCCCCTGCCCCACCCTTTCCCTCGACCCGCTCACCATTCCCCTGACCGCCATTGCACCATGAACAACCTCGCCCGCTCACTTCTGCCGTTTCTCACCATCGTGGCCACCGCTGCCACCGCCGCGCCCGCGCTCACCGTCACGGAAACCGACCAGCAAATCCGCCTCACTGCCGGACCGCTCCCCGTCCTCACCTACCACAAAGCTTCCGTCCCGCCGCCCCCCGGCATCGACCCCGTCTTCACCCGCAGCGGATTCATCCACCCGCTTCACGCCCCCGCTGGCGGCACCGTCACCGGCATTCACCCCGCCGACCACTACCACCACCTCGGCCTCTGGCATGCCTGGGTCCAGACCCGCCACGACGGCAAACCCATGGACTGCTGGAACCTCAAGGACAAAACCGGCCGCGTCCGCTTCGTCAAAACCCTCGCCACCCGCCAGCAGGACGACGCCGCCACCTTCGTCGTCGAACAGGAACAACTCCAATATCGCGACGGCAAAGGCGGCGACCCCGTCGTCGTCCTCCGCGAACAACTCACCGTCACCGCCCGCCTCGTCGCCGGCGCCTACGAAATCGACTACGACATCCAGCAGGCCAACATCAGCCAGCATCCCCTCACCCTGCCCGCGTACCGCTACGGCGGCGGCATCGCCTATCGCGCCCCGCATTCCTGGAACGCCACCAATAGCAACTACCGCACCTCCGAGGGCAAAACCCGCAAGGACAGCCACACCACCCGCGCCCGCTGGATCGCCATGCACGGCCCAACCGACTCCGGCCCCGCCACCGTCACCGTCCTCTGCCACCCCAAAAACCACGACGCACCCCAGCGCCTCCGAACTTGGGACGACGGCAAAGTCTTCCTCAACTACGTCCCCACTCAGGAATCCGCCTGGGAAATCAAGCCCGGCCAGACCATCACCCTCCGCTACCGCATCATCGTCTCCGACGGCCAACCCGACGCCAAAACGCTCGACGCCCGCTGGCAGCGCTACGCGCAATAACCCGCCGCTCCCTCACCCGAGATCCGGCCGCCGCCGCTTCCGCAAAAGGTCTTGCCCCATTTTTCCCGCCGCGACGATACTCCCCGCGCACACGGCAATCCCGACACACAACTGATTTTCCAACATGAGCAACGTTCGCATCGGCATCATCGGCATGGGCAACATGGGCAAATACCACGCCGACTATCTCCTCGCCGGCAAGGTCCGGCGCGCCCAACTCACCGCCGTTTGCAGCACCTCACCCGCCAAGCTCGATGCCTACAAACAAAAGGGCATCGAGATCTTCGGCGATGCCAGCACCCTCATCCAGTCCCGCAAGGTTGACGCCGTCCTCATCGCCACCCCCCACCCTCAGCACACCCCGCAGGGCATCGCCGCCCTCGATGCCGGCCTCCACGTCATCGTCGAAAAGCCCATCGCCGCCCACAAGGCCGACGCCGAACGCCTCGTCGCCTGCGCCCAGCGCCATCCCGCGCTCAAGTTCGCCGCCATGTTCCAGATGCGGTCCGAACCCCGCTACGCCAAAATCCGCAAACTCATCCAGGATGGCGAACTCGGCCAGATCGTTCGCGTCGCCTGGATCATCACCGACTGGTTCCGCAGCGAAGCCTACTACGCCAGCGGCGGTTGGCGTGCCACGTGGAAGGGCGAGGGCGGCGGCGTCCTCATCAACCAGTGTCTCCACCAACTCGACACCCTCCAGTGGCTCCTCGGCATGCCCAAGTCCGTCCGCGGCTTCTGCCAGCTCGGCCGCTTCCACAACATCGAGGTGGACGACAACGTCACCGTGTACCTCGAATGGCCCAACCGCGCCACCGGCGTCTTCATCAGTTCCACCGGCGAACTCCCCGGCACCAACCGCTTCGAAATCGCCGGCACCAAGGGCCGCCTCGTCCTCGAAAACAACGCCCTCACCTTCACCCGTAACGAAACCCCCGCCGACCAGTGGAACCAGACCTCCAAGATCGGCTTCGCCAAACCCGACGTCTGGAACATCACCATCCCCTTCGGCAACGCCGACAATCCTCACGCCGCCTTCATGCAAAACTTCGTGGACGCCATCCTCGACGGCACACCCCTCAACTGCCCCGGCAGCGACGGCATCGGCTCCATCGAACTCGCCAACGTCATGCTCTACTCCTCCCTCATCGGCCAGACAGTCGAACTTCCCCTCGACAGCGCGGCTTACGAGCAAACCCTAAACCAGCTCATCGCCAGCTCCCGCTTCGAGAAAAAGGTCGTCGAAGTCTCTGGTGAAGATTTCGCCGCATCCTTCCGACGGTAACCCGCCCCGGTTCAGCCGGCCCGCAATCTTTCCCGACGCAACGGACTCGCCGCTCCGCCCCGGCCCCCGGAGTCGCGCCCTGGTTTGCCTTCGGACTACGATCCCATCGCGTCGCCGCGACCGCGCTTCTACCGGAAAACCGCTTCTCCTCATCCCGCCTGCGCCGAAAGCTTCAACCCCGCCGGCAACGAATCCCCCAGCGCCCGCGCCTCATCCGCCTCTTCCAGCACCGCGACCTCGTCCACCATCCGCCGCCACGTCGCCGGCGCATCCCGCGTCGCCAACGCCGCCCGCAACGCCGCCCGCGTCGCCTCATCCACATCTCGCGCCCGGTCCCCCGTCAACCTCCCCATCTGCGTCGCCGCAAACAACGCCCCGTCCAGCTTCTCCGCCTCCGGTCGCAACAACAGCCCGATCCACTCCGCCGCCACCTCCGCCGGCACCGTGCAATGCGAACTCCCGCGAATCGGCGCCCGCGCCCCCAAACGCCCCAGCGCCCAGGCCCAGGCCCCGCCCCCCGTCATCTCCCCGCGCAACCGCGCCGCGATCCATCCGCCAAACTCCACCTTCGTCGCCACCGGCAACAACTCCAGCGCCGCCGCCGTCCGCACCATCTCGTCCAGACCGTCCGGCTGGATACCCTTCTGCTTCGCCCCGGCACGCGCCTTCTGCGGCGCCACTCGCGCCGCCAGATGCGGCTGCAAATAATCCCATAACTGCTGCTGTCGCGCGCCATCCAATCCACCCGCCATCCGCCGCCACAAAACCCAGAACTCGTTCCACACCGGCTTCTCCTTGTGAAACTCCACCAACTCCGGAAACAACCGGAACGTCTGTTCGCACCGCCATTCATCCAGCGGATAGCCGAAGCCCGGCCGCAAACAGTAACCGATCAGTTGGAAAAAAATCCGCTCGTGAAACTCCGACCGCCGTCGCCGCGGCGCATGCAACAACAAAGCGCTCCACATCTCCCGCAACAACGAAACCCGCCAGCCCTCCCGCCCGCCCAGACTCCGCTCCAGCCCCGGCCAAAGCAGCTTCACCTCCTTCGCCGTCACCGGCGCCTTCGCCCCGCCGCCCCGCCCGTAAACCCGCTCGATCCACTCCCGCGCCTCGCCAAATCGCGCCGGCAACGATTCCGTCGTCGTCAACGTTTCACTCGCCGCCGCCCCCCGCAACTCGAACTCCAGCCGCCACTGCTCCCCGCCCGCATCCGCCACACACCACAATTCCAGCGTGCCCAATTCCGTCAGGCGCGCCCGCAAATGCACCGGCACCGCGCCCTTCCTGCCCGCATTGCCCGTAAGCAAACTGTGGATCGGTGGCAGCGGTCGCAATTCCTCCGTCACCGTCACTACCTCGCCCGACCGGTCCACCCGGTCCGAAGTCGTCGTAAACAGCGGGAACTGCACCGGTTGCCCCAGTGTCAACTCAAACACCCGCCCTCGCAGTTCCACCGCCTCCCCTTCCTCGTGACCGCGCGGGATGACGCACAACGCTTGCACCGGCCCCTCCGCCACCGCCCGCCCCAGCCCCACATAAAACGCATGCGCCGTTCCCCCGCCAATCCGCCGCCCAATCCCGCGCCGCGCCAGACCATACGCCGCCGCTCCCCGCGCCACCGCCAGTTCCAACGATTCATGCTCCAGCACCCGCACCGGTGGCCGGTCCGGCCACCACGCGGAGAGCGCCTCGATTAACCGCTTGGCCATCACCGGCGAATTGAACACCCCGCCGTTGAGCAACACCGCATCCGGCCGCGGCAACGCCTGCGCGTCCACCGGCGTCTCGCCCAGCGCCGCCCACCCCGCCGCCGCATGCTGCCGCAGAAACGCCGCCAGATGCCGCGTCACCGCCGGCTCCTGCGCATACGGCAAACCCAGTTCCTGAATCGCCGACCGCGCCGACGGCCGTCCACGCGGCGCCTCCGCCGGCGCAATCAACGGAAAGAATCCCTCCAGCACCAACCGCTCGGTCTCCGCCCGTGTCAACACTCCGGACAACGCCCCGCCCAACAAACGGCTGCCCTCCCCCGCCACACTCACATGCTGCAATTCCGGCGCCCCCGCACCCAGCAGCGTCTCCTTCGCCACCCGGCTTGCCTGGATCAATTGCTGCCATTGCCCCGCACTGAGCTTTCGCCCGCCCGCCGTCATCTGTTCCTCCAGCCGCCGCGCCAGCGTCGCGTCCATGTTGTCCCCGCCCAGCATCAGATGATCCCCCACCCCAATCCGTCGCAACGACGGCCCCTCCGCCCCCCGCTCCACCTGCACCAGCGTGAAGTCGCTCGTCCCTCCACCCACATCCACCACCAGCACCAACCGCACACCGTCTAACACCTCGCCCAGCCTCGCCCCATGCCGCGCCGTAAAATCGTAAAACGCCGCCTGCGGCTCCTCCAACAACGTGAACTTCTCAATCCCCGCCTGCCTCACCGCGTTCACCGTCAGCGCCCGCGCGATTTCATCAAACGACGCCGGCACCGTGATCACCACCTCTTGCGCCGCCAGCGGCGCCTCGGGATGCGCGTGATTCCACGCCGCCGCCAGATGCGCCAGCAAAAGCGCCGACGCCCCGACCGGCGAAAGCTTCTTCACCTCCGCCACCGCGCCCCACGGCAAGATCGGCGCCGTCCGGTCCACTCCCTCATGACACAGCCAGCTCTTCGCCGACGCCACCAACCGCCCCGGCACCCGCGCCCCCTGCCAGCGCGCAAATTCCCCCACCACGCCGCCCGCCGACCCGCCCCATGGCAGCGCGGTCTCGCCCGCCGCCAACTCATGCTCCCCGGGCAGGTAAATGCACGACGGCAGCAGCGCCCGCCCCGCGACCTCCCCCGGTCGCACAACTTGCACCACCGGAAAATCCACCACCGCCGCCCCCGCCCCATCCCCAATCTTCACACTCGCCAGGGCGCAATTCGAAGTGCCGAGGTCGATGCCAACTATGTAGCTCGCAGTTTCCATGAGTTCGTCAACGCGCCCAGCCTAACGAAGCCTCCCCAAAAAGCGACGCCGGCCATTCGTTCCTCGCTTGCCGCTGCTAAATCGATTCCAACGCCAGCTCATCGCCCTCTTCCCGCCCTGCACTTTTCTTCAGCCGCCGGCGCCGAACCGGTTTCCCCGCCGGCACGACGGCCGGCAACGCACCCCGGACCAATTCCGCTGGCAGCACCAAGTTCCGCAACGACGCCTTGGAAATGCTCAACGTCCCCACCCCCTTCGCCAGCTTGAGCAACTCCGCCCGCCCCGCGGCACTGTGAAACCACCGCACCACACCTTCCACATCCACGTCGGCAACCGGCGTGAGCACATGGATCCAATCGTCCGCCTGCGCCACCAACCCCGGCGGCACCACCGCCGCCCCCCCCCCCCCCCCCCCCCCCCCCCCCCCCCCCACAACCCCCCCCCCCCCCCCCCCCCCCCCCCCCCCCCCCCCCCCCCCCCCCCCCCC
>CAZUUP010000115.1:0-12218 GCA_964623105.1 uncultured Akkermansia sp. | reverse complement strand
CCCTATGACCCGACCTCTCCTGGGGCGCGTCCCGTACCAGCACCCGAATGAAAACCTCCCCCGACACCGGCCTGCAACACGCCGGCCTCCGCTGCGCCCTCACCGCTCCGCCACCCGCACCCAAATAACCGCCCCAAACCACCGCCCCACATGGACGTCACCCACCTCGACACCACCCCCGCCTTCACCACCAAGGACGGCTCGGAAATCCGCGAACTCCTCGCCTACCGCAACTCCGCCATCCGCAACCAATCCCTCGCCGAAGCCCGCATCCCCGTTGGCGGCAGCACCCTCGAACACTTCCACGCCCGCACCGAGGAAATCTACTACCTCACCCACGGCACCGGCCGCATCCGCATCGACCTCGAAACCCGCGACGTCCGCGCCGGCGACGCCATCGCCATTCCCCCGGGCAAAAAGCACAAACTCTGGAACACCGGCCCCGAAACCCTCCGCCTCCTCTGCTGCTGCTCCCCCTGCTACGAGCACGCGGACACCATCGTCACCGATCCCGACGCCTGATCCCCTCACCCTCCCCGCACCATGCAACCCACCCACATCCGCCTCTTCGTCAAATCCTTCTGCGGTTGGTGCGATGCCGCCCGCGAATGGCTCGACGACCACCAGATCAAATACACCGTCATCAACGTCTCCCGCGACCCCAAGGCCTTCCAAGAAATGGAGGAACTCTCCGGCCAGACCCGCGCCCCCGTCATCGACATCGACGGCGAAATCCTTGCCGACTTCGGCCCCGAGGAACTCGCCGTATTCTGGCAGGAACTCACCAGTCGCGAGAAATAGGTTGCGCCTCCGCTTGAACCCCGCTCCCCTGCCCTCCCGAAGGCCGTAGCCGCCCGCACCATGACCACCGCCACCTCCGCCCCCAAACCCCGCGCCCGCCTCCCCGACTGGCTGCGCCTCGCGCTGCCCACCTCGAGCAGCTTCATCGCCACCCGCAACCTCCTCTCCGACCTCCAGCTCCACACCGTCTGCGAAAGCGCCAAATGCCCCAACCATTGGGAATGCTGGAGCCGCGGCACCGCCACCTTCATGATCGCCGGCGATCGCTGCACCCGCGCCTGCGGCTTCTGCGCCGTCGCCACCGCCAAACCGCTTCCCCTCGAAGCCGACGAACCCGCCCGCGTCGCCGAAGCCACCCGCCGCCTCAACCTCAAGCACGTCGTCATCACCGCCGTCGCCCGCGACGACCTTCCCGATGGCGGTGCCGCCCATTTCCGCCGCACCATCGAAGCCACTCGCGCCGCCAATCCCGGCCTCATCATCGAAGTCCTCGTCCCCGATTTCCTCGACCAGGACGACGCCATCGCCACCGTCCTCGCCGCCCATCCCGCAATCTACAACCACAACCTCGAAACCGTCCGCCGCCTCACCCCCTCCGTCCGCCACCGCGCCACCTACGACCGCTCCCTCTCCGTCCTCGCCAAGGTCAAGGCCCGCCGCCCCGACATCTACACCAAATCCGGCCTCATGCTCGGACTCGGCGAAACCGAAGCTGAACTCCTCAGCGCCCTCGCCGACCTCCGCGCGGTCGGTTGCGACCTCCTCACCCTTGGTCAATACCTTCAGCCCAGCCTCAAGCACCTTCCCGTCGCCGAATACATCGCCCCCGAGAGATTCGCCGAATACCGCCGCCTCGCCGAACAGATGGGCTTCGCCCACGTCGCCAGCGGTCCCCTCGTCCGCAGTTCCTACCACGCCGACGAATTCTCCCCCGCCCGCCCCCAACCGCCGATGCAAGGCTCCTGATCAACCAGCAGACCAAGCCCTCGTTCCGCCCCCATTCCCCATCCCCGTCCCATTCCCCTGCCCCAGCTTTCCTGCCAAATCCACCTCCCCCTCACTGCCGCTTCGGCAAAGGAAACGGGATCGCCGGCTGACTCGGCTTTTTCGCCACCTTCATGAAGCGCACCAGATAGAACCCCGCCACCGCGATCAACACCGCCAGTCCCGCCGCCATCGCCCACGCGATATACCGCAACACCCGCGCCTGTTTGAGCGCCTGCTCCGATTCGAGCAGCGCCCCCTTGCGAAACAACGCAAACTCCTGCTCCGGCGTCATCCCCGAAAGCAAATCTTCCCTAAGCTTCAGCGTGAACCACGCCCCCTCCGTCCCCGCAAAGCTCGCCGGCAACTTCGCCAGCAATTCTCCCGCCGGCTCGAAGCCCTTATCCTTCCAAAACAACGTTCCCCCCTGCATCCACAACCGCGCCAACCCCCGGTTCTTCGCGACGGTGGACACCCGCTCCCACAAATAAGGCCGCAGCACATCCGTAAGCCCGAAATCCCCGATCGACTCCCCATAAACCAGCCCCTGCGTCCCCTCCACCCGCAAGCCCAGCGCGCCCACAATTTCCCCCGCCGCCGTCTCCACCACCTGAAACTCCGGCACCCGCTTCTCCATGATCGTTTCCGGCAACTTCTCCGAACGCCACAATTCCCGCAGCATTCCCAAATCCTCCAACGTCGCCCGCCGCGCCTTATATTCCGGTGCTTTCACGCAGCCCAACCTAACCAGACGCACCCCACCCGGTAAAGCCCGCGCACTTCCCCAAGCCCCTCATCCCAGACGCGCACGCGTTCGGCACGCCAGCCAAGCCATCACGACGCAGATGAAGCCGGTGGGAGGACCACAGAAACACGATGAACGCAGAGCAGACCAAAGGACGGCGGCGACAACAGGAAGTCTCCAATCAGTGAAAGACAAGCCACCAGAAACCCCTTGGTTTTCCTCTGTGTCCATCGTGCCTCTGTGGTCCAAAGGATTCGGATCGATTGAATGGTTGCGGCTCAGGCCCTGCCCCGGCACCGCCCTTTGCTTCCCTGTCACGCAAACCCCGTTCCCGCCTTCTGTCATAACGCTGTGCTCGACGTCGCTCCCCGGAACCACAATGATTTCGCCGTGAACTCATTCCGGAACCGCACGGATCACTCCCGCACTTCACCGGCGCATCCATTGCTTTCGATCCCAGTGTCGCCAATTTCGCCCACTCCGTCTCCCGCCCGCGTTCGCATTTCCACCCGGCTCCCCGAGGCCGCCCATCGCGTCGCCATCGCACCCTGAACCGCACATCTCGCTCTGTCCGAATTCATCCACTCCCGCAACCATTCTCCCCCATGAAACTCCTGCTCACCCTGCTCCTTCCTGGTCTGCTCTGCCTCGCCCACTCCCCACTGGCAGCCGCTCCCAAACCCAACATCGTCCTCATCATGGCCGACGACTTCGGCTACGAATGTGTCACCGCCAACGGCGGCCAATCCTACCAGACGCCCCACCTCGACCGTTTGGCCGCCTCGGGCATGCGCTTCGAGCAATGCCACGTCCAGCCGCTCTGCACGCCCACCCGCGTGCAGCTCATGACCGGCCGCTACAACATCCGGAACTACCTCAACTTCGGCACCCTCATCCGCACCGAGACGACCTTTGCCCACCTCTTCAAGAAATCCGGCTACGCCACCGGCATCTGCGGCAAGTGGCAGCTCGGCCGCGAACCCGACGCCCCCCGCCACTTCGGTTTCGATGAATCCTTCCTCTGGCAACACACCCGCCGCCCGCCCCGCTACGCCAATCCCGGGCTCGAACTCAACGGCGTCGAACAGTCCTTCCCTCAAGGCAGCTACGGCCCCAAACTCATCAACGATTTCGCGCTCGATTTTGTCACCCGCCACAAGGGGCACCCCTTCCTGCTCTATTATCCGATGATCCTCACCCACGATCCCTTCCAGCCCACCCCCGACAGTCCCGATTGGAATCCGGCCACCACCGGCGAGGACAAGCTCCGCGATGTGAAACACTTCGCCGACATGACCGCCTACATGGACAAAATGATCGGACGCCTCGACGCCCGGCTCGCCGAACTCGGCATCCGCGACAACACCCTGCTCATCTTCCTCGGCGACAACGGCACCGGCCGCGGCGTGACGAGCCGCTTCAAGGGCGCTGATTATCCCGGCGGCAAAGGAACCACCACCGCACACGGCTATCATGTCCCCCTGATCGCCAGTTGGCCCGCCACGATCAAACCCGGCCAGGTCAGCCGCGACCTCATCAGCAGCACCGATTTCCTCCCCACCATCTGCGCTGCCGCCGCGATCCCCGTTCCCGCCAACGTGGATGGCGTCAGTTTCCTCCCGCAATTGCAGGGTGAAAAAGGCACTCCACGCGAATGGCTCTATTCTTGGTATTCCCCGCGTCAGGGTGCCGACACGACAGTGCGCGAATTCGCCTTCAATCACGACTACAAGCTCTACCGCTCCGGTCAGTTCTTTAACCTCGGCGAGGATCCCCGGGAAAAATCCCCCCTCACCGTCGCCACGCTCACCGGCCCCGCCGCCGCCGCCGCCAGGAAACTTCAGTCCGCGCTCGATCAGTTCAAGGACGCCCGCCCCGCGGAACTGGAACGGAAGCCCGGAAAAACTCAGGCGGATCAACCCGCTGACGCCCCGGCGAAAAAGAAGAATCGGAAGCAGAAGTGAAACCGCCGCGCGCCTGACTCAACCACCGTCGCACTCCACCCGCATGAAATCTCTCCTCGCCTTCCTCGCGTTGCTCGCCATTTCCTGCGGCCCCGCCCTTGCGGCCGACTCCCGGCCCCACATCATCTTCGTCATGGCCGACGACATGGGCTGGGGACAAACCGGCTACCGCGGGCATCCCGTCCTCAAAACACCCAATCTCGATGTCATGGCCGCCAACGGACTCCGCTTCGAGCGCTTCTATGCCGGCGGGCCAGTGTGCTCCCCCACCCGTGCGAGCGTGCTCACGGGACGGTCCCACGATCGCGCGGGAGTTCTGAGCCACGGCTACGCCCTGCGCTTGCAGGAGAAAACCATTGCGCAGGCCCTCAAGGGCGCGGGCTATGTCACCGGCCACTTCGGGAAGTGGCATCTCAACGGCCACAAGGGACCGGGCGCGCCCATCTTCGCCACCGACCCCCGCAACCCCGGCGCTTTCGGTTTCGACGAATGGGTGTCCGTCTCCAACTTCTACGATGTGGACCCGCTGATGAGCCGCAACGGCAAGTTCGAACAACTCAAAGGCGACTCATCCGAGGTTGCGGTCACCGAGGCGGTTAAGTTCATCGATAAACATCGCGCCGGCGACCGGCCGCTGTTTGCCGTCGTCTGGTACGGTTCGCCGCACAGCCCGTTCAAGGCCCTCGCGGGGGACAAGGCGCCTTTCAGCGACCTCAAGGAAAACTCCGCCAATCACTATGGCGAACTCGTCGCGATGGACCGCAGCCTCGGCGTCCTCCGCGCGAAACTGCGGGAATTCGGCCTCGCCCAAAACACGCTGCTGGTCTTTTGCAGCGACAATGGCGGCCTCCCGGAGATCAAACCGGACACCGTGGGCGGACTGCGCGGCTACAAAGGCTCCGTCTTCGAAGGCGGCATCCGTGTTCCCGGCATCATCGAGTGGCCCGCTGTCATTCAACCCCGCATCACCAGCTATCCCGCGTGTGTGATGGATCTGTTCCCCACCGTCGCCGACCTCCTCAACCTGCCCGCCAGCGCGATGCTGAAACCTCTCGATGGCATCAGTCTCAAACCGCTCTTCACTCGCGACCTCCCAACCCGCGGCCAGCCCATCGGGTTCCGCTTCCAGGCGAAACGCGCGCTGGTGGATGACCGCTACAAGCTACTCACCGAGAATCTCAGCGCAGGCACGTTCCAACTCTACGACTTGCAGGCTGACCCCAACGAGACCCGCGACCTGGCCCTCGCCCAACCGGAAATCGCCGCTCGCATGCGGAAGCAATTGCTGGATTGGAACGCGAGCGCGGACGCAAGCTTCGCCGGCCACGACTACCCCGCGGGCAAGGTGTCCCCGCCCGATCCCGCATCGGTTTCATGGTACGACACCCCCGCCTATCAGCCCTTCCTCGCGGAGTGGAAAGACCGTTGGGAGTTCAAACCCTATCTTGAACGTTCCCGGCAGCAGGGCGCCCCCGCGGCCGGTGGGAAAGGCAAATGACCCCCCTCATGAAGCGTTTCGTCACTCTGGTCCTCGCGTTCCTTGGCGTCACCCTTGGAGCCGCACCGCAGCCCAACGTCCTCTTCATCGCCATCGACGACCTGCGCAACGACCTTGGCACCCTCGGCGTCGCCCACGCCAAAACCCCGCAACTCGACGCTTTCGCAACCACCGCCCGCGTCTTCAGCCATCACTACGTCCAGGTGCCCACCTGCGGTGCCTCCCGCTGCGCGCTGCTCCGCGGCCGCTACCCGTCCGTTCCGGCCCAACTTGGCAACGGCGGCATCAAACAAACCCAGGCCGAATGGGGCACCCGCAGCCTTCCCGCCCTGTTCCGCCAACACGGCTACCGCACCTTCGCGCTCGGAAAGATCACGCACCATCCCGGCGGTCTCACCGGCAAGGGCTGGGCCGAAGGCCCCGAGGAATTTCCCGGCGCATGGGACCGGGCATGGATTCCGGACGGCCCTTGGAAAACCCCCGAGGCCATCATGCACGGCTATGCCAACGGCGTCGCCCGCCAACCCGGCAAGTCCCCGCCCTGGCAGGCCCACGACGGCCCGGACAACTCTTATCCCGACGCCTGGGTTGCAGCCGAGGCCATCCGCCAGTTGAAAGAACTTGCTCCCCAAAAACAGCCCTGGTTTTTCGGCGTCGGCTTCTTCAAACCCCACCTGCCCTTCGCCGCGCCCAAATCATGGCACGACCTCCACGCCACCGGCGTCCCGGACTTGCCGCCGGCAGTCGCCGCCAAACCCGCGTGGCCGTCCACCTGGCACAACAGCGCCGAATTCCGTGGCAACTACGGTCACGAAAACCGCCGCAATCCTGACGCCGACCCCGACTACGCGCGCCTGCTGCGACGCGCCTACGCCGCCTGCATCAGCTACACGGACGCCCAGGTGGGGCGCGTTCTGGCCACCTTGCGTGAACTGGGTCTGGAGCAAAACACCGTCGTCGTCGTCTGGAGCGACCACGGTTTCCTGCTCGGCGAACATTCCATCTGGGGCAAGCACTGCCTCTACGAAAACGCCGTGCGCTCCCCCCTGCTGATCCGCCATCCCGGCCTGCCCCAACCCGGCCGCCCCAGCACCGCCCTGGTGGAGACCGTGGACATCCTCCCCACCTTGGCCGACCTCTGCGGCCTGCCAGTTCCGGCCGGTCTCGACGGCCGCAGCTTGCGCCCCCAGCTAAACGACCCCGCCACACCGGCCGCCAAACCCGCGCACAGTTTCTGGACCGGCGGCCAGCGCGCCATCCGCACCGACCGCTGGCGGCTCATCACGCACTCGGCCAGCGAGGACGCCCCGCGTCGCGTGGAATTGTTCGATTACCAGCAAGATCCCGGCGAAACCCGTAATCACGCCGAAACCCATCCTGAAGTCGTTCGCGACCTCCTTGCTCAACTTAAGCGGATTCCGCCGATTGAATCCCCGGCCCGCAAGAAATAGCTGAAACCCGCATCCCACCGGATGTCCTTCGCCACCGGTCCGTCTCACTGAAAAGGTGCGGATAGGGGATTTTCCTAGCCCACGCTAGGGTGCCGCGCGAATCATCGTCTTGCTAGATTTCTTCCCGCGGTCGGCGGAGCGCCCGCGGGTTGATCGTTCGAATCCGCCCGCCAATCCGAAAAGCCGTATGAACCAGAGTCCTCCTCCCTCCGCCATTTCCACAGCGGTGCTCATGCCCCACGCTCCCATCCTCGTCCCCGGCGTCGGCGGCGAACGCATGCACCAGGCCGATGCCACGATCAGCGCCTTGCGCACGGCAGCCGGGCGGATTGTCGCCGCCGCCCCGCACTCCGTGGTCCTCATCTCACCCCATTCCCCCCGCCACCACGACGCCTTCGGCATCTGGCGTGATTCCCGCCTGCGCGGCACCTTCGACCAATTCGCCGCACCGGAAATCGGCATCGACCTCCCCAACGATCCCGACTTGGCCTCGGCCATTGCAACCCACGCCAATACCTTCGGACTCACCACCTGGGAAATCACCCGCCAACCCCTCGATCACGGTGCGCTGGTCCCGCTCTGGCACCTCGCCAACGCCGGGTGGCGCGGTCCCACCGTCGTCCTGAGCCTTGCCGCTTCCCCCGACGACTCGTTGACCAAACTCGGCGAAGCCATTGCCGCCGCCGCCCAGAACCTCGGACACCCCGTCGCCCTCGTTGCCAGCGGCGACATGAGCCATCGCCTCCAGCCGCACGCACCCGCCGGCTACCACCCCCGCGCCGGCGAATTCGACCGGCAGGTAATCGAAATTCTCCGGCGCGGCCAATATCAAGACCTCCTCCGGATCGATCCGGAATTGCGCGAACTGGCCGCCGAGGATGTCATCGACTCCACGGTCATCGCCGCCGCCGCCACCCGCTGGAACGCCGTCGGCAGCAAAGTCCTGAGCTACGAAGGCCCTTTCGGCGTCGGCTACGGCGTCGCCGTTCTTTGCGAAACTCCCGTCCCGCAATCGTCCGTCTCCCCGGGATGCGAGGAACTCCCCGGCATCGCCCGCGCTTCCATCGCAGCCGCCCTCGCGCACGACTCCTCCCCTGCCCCGGTTCCCCACACCGCCGCGCAACGCGAGCCCCATGCCGTTTTCGTCACCCTGCGCACCCGCGCGGGCCGCCTTCGCGGATGCGTCGGCACCCTGCAACCGCGGTTCCCGCATGTCGTCTCCGAAACCTGGCACCTCGCCCGCGAGGCCGCCTTCCATGACTCCCGCTTTCCTCGCGTCACCCCGGCCGAGTTCCCCGACCTCCGCTTCGAGGTCAGCGTCCTGCAACCCCTCGAGGACGTGGCCTCCGAGACCGACCTCGATCCGCAGCGCTACGGCATCTGCCTCGCCACCGACGATGGCCGCCGCGGCGCCTTGCTCCCCGCTCTCGACGGCGTTGACACGGTCGCCGAGCAACTCGCCATCACCCGGCGCAAAGCCGGCATCGATCCCGGCGAACCCGTGCGCATCCAGCGCTTCACCGTCGCCAAGTTCAAAGACCCCGACCTGATCGAACACGACTCCTGACCATGCACCCGCCGCCCGTCGAATCCCAGCACCCCGGCCGTTGGTGGACCGCGCTCCCCGACGGTCGCCTCGAGTGCCGCCTGTGCCCGCGCTTTTGCAAACTTCAGGACGGCCAGCGCGGCTTCTGTTTCGTCCGCCAGCGCGCCGGAGCGCAAATCGTCCTCACCACCTACGGCCGCTCCAGCGGTTTCTGCGTGGATCCCATCGAGAAAAAACCCCTCAACCACTTCTATCCCGGCACCAGCGTCCTCTCCTTTGGCACCGCCGGCTGCAACCTCGGCTGCCGCTTCTGCCAGAACTGGGACATCAGCAAGGCCCGCCAGTTCGACAAACTCGCCGATGCCGCCGCGCCCGAAACCATCGCCGCCGCCGCCCGCCGCCTCGGCTGCAAATCCGCCGCCTTCACTTACAACGACCCCGTCATCTTTGCCGAATACGCCATCGACGTCGCCGCGGCCTGCCAAGCCGCCGGCATCCGGACGGTCGCCGTCACCGCGGGCTACATGACCCCCGAACCGCGCGCCGAATTCTACCGCCACATGGACGCCGCCAACGTCGATCTCAAAGGCTTTACCGAGGAGTTCTACCATCATCTCTGTTTCGGCGAACTGGCCCCCGTGCTCGACACCCTCAAGTTTCTCCGGCACGAAACCAAAACTTGGCTCGAGGTCACCACCCTCCTCATCCCCGGCGAAAACGACAGCGAAGCCGAAATCCACCGCGCCTCCGAGTGGTTTGCGGAGCATCTCGGCCCCGACGTCCCGTGGCACTTCACCGCCTTCCATCCCGACTTCAAGCTTCTCGACCATCCTCCCACCCCGCCCGCCACCCTCACCCGCGCCCGTCGCATCGCCCTCTCCAAGGGACTCCGCTTCATCTACGTGGGCAACGTCCACGATCCCGACGGCGCCAGCACCTGGTGCCCGCAATGCCAGCGGCGACTGATCGAACGCGATTGGTATGTCCTCGGCGAATGGAATCTTCAGGCCGGTGCCTGCCGCTTCTGCGGCACCCCCATCCCCGGTCGTTTTGACCCCCAGCCCGGCACTTGGGGCGCCCGACGCCTCCCCGTCCGCCTCAGTTGACCCCAGACTCCACGCCCGACCATCGCGCACGCTCCCGCACCCCCAAGGTACCTCGACATCCCAATGTCGAGCCCCCACCCCCCACGGTACCTCGACACTCCAATGTCGAGCCCCCTCCCAAGGTACCTCGACATTCCAATGTCGAGTTCCCTCCCAAGGTACCTCGACATTCCGATGTCGAGTTCCCCCTCATCACCCCGCCGTCAACGCCCCCCGCGCGTCATCCAGCGCCCCAGTCTTCTCCAGAAAATAATCGTAACTCCCCGGATACGCCGACACCTGCCCGGCGTTCACATGCAACACCTTCGTCGCCAGCCGCCGGATGAAATGCACATCGTGCGAAATGAACACCAGCGTCCCCTCATACCGCTCCAACGCCAGCGTCAACGACTCGACCGTCAGAATGTCCAAATGCGTCGTCGGCTCATCCATCAACAACAAATTCGGCGGATCAACCAGGAATTTGACCAGGTTCAACCGGCTCTTTTCACCCCCGCTCAACACCGCCGTCCGCTTCTGAATGTCATCCTTGCGGAACATGAACGACCCCAGCACCCCCCGCACATCATCCTCCCGCATCAGCGGTGCGCAGGCCAGCACCTCCTCCAGCACCGTCTTTTCCGGATCGAGCGTCGCCGACCGATGCTGGCTGAAATACCCCAGCTTGCTGTTGTGCCCCAGATCCCGCTCGCCCTGTTGGAACTCCACGATTCCCGCCAGGATTTTCAGCAGCGTGGATTTCCCCGCGCCATTCGGCCCAACCAGCACCGTCCGCTCACCTCGCTCGACCATCAGGTCCAGCCCCCGGTAAACCTGCGTCGCCCCGTAGGCCATGTGAATCCCCTTGAGCGACGCCGCCCGCTGCCCTCCCCGCGGCGGCGTGGGAATCTGGAACCGGAACGGCTTCCGCGGCGCCAGCGGCTTCTCGATCAACTCCATCCGCTCAATCTGCTTGAGCTTGCTCATCGCCTGCGACGCCTTCGACGGATTCGAGCGGAACCGGTCCGCAAACTCCTGCAATGCCTGGATTTCCTTCTGCTGATTCTTGTGCGCCGCCAGTTGCTGCTCGTAACGCTCCTCCCGTTGCCGCAGGTAATCCGTGTAATTCCCCGTGTAGCCGATCAACTTCTTCTCCGCGATCTCATGCACCTGCGTCACCACCTCGTCCATGAACTGCCGGTCGTGCGAAATCAACAGCAGCGCCCCCGAATAATTCTTCAGGTAATTCTGCAGCCAGAGCAGCGACAGCAAATCCAGGTGATTGGTCGGCTCATCCAGCAGCAGCAAGTCCGGCTCCATCACCAGCAATCGCGCCAGCCGCGCCCGCATGATCCATCCCCCGCTCATCTCCCGCGCCTTCCGCCCCAGATCCGCTTCGCGATACCCCAGCCCCCGCAACATCTTCTTGGCCTTCGTCTCCACCTGGGCATCCGTCAACGCATCGTGCTTCGCGTGCGCCTCCAGATACTCCGGACACGACACATCCCCCGCCGCCTCCAGTTCGTGCAACCGCTTCTCCAATTGCGGCAACTCATCCACCCGCCCCGTCGCCACATCCAGAATCGTCTCCTCCCCCAGCGCCTCCCCCTCCTGCGGCAGGTACCCCACCATCGTCCATTCATCCCGCGTGATCGTTCCCGTGTCCGGCACCTTCTGCCGCAAAATCAATGAAAACAACGTGCTCTTCCCCGCGCCATTCGGTCCCACCAACGCCACCCGGTCGCCATAATTCACATTGAACGACGCGTTCTCGAACAACACGCGCCCGCCCAAGGTCATCTTCAAGTCTCGAATCGTTAGCATCTGAAAAAAGTCGTGCCCCGCAAATTTAACCCGTCGAACTCCCGCACCGCCCACCGCGACGAGCCGTGGAAACTATGCCCGCCCACCGTGGCGTCAATGAACCATTTCCCCCACCCGCATCCCCGGCGCCTCCCGCTGCATCCCGATGAGGCATGTCAAGCGGGTCGTCCAAATGTCCGCCCAGTTCGGCTGCGAAGTTCAGAGAGGCGGGCGCGGGCGCGATGGCCGTAGTGAGGGTGGCATCGGCGCGGGCTGCGGGCGAGTTGCGATGCGGCTTGCACGGCGCAGGAGCGGTGGCTACGGTGGACACAGTCTTGGTG
>CAZUUP010000114.1:1241-12243 GCA_964623105.1 uncultured Akkermansia sp. | reverse complement strand
GGGGGGCGGCCGCGGGGCCGACCGGGGTCAGGTCGGCGAATGTCCTGGCGGCCGCGCCCCCCCCGGGTGACGCGGCGAAGCCGGCTGGAGAATCTGCTGTTGCTGGCGTTGCGATGCCTGGCGGTGTGCCTGCTCGGGATGGGTTTTGCGCGGCCGTTTTTGCAACAGCCGATGGATCCGGGGATGCTGAACGAGCAGGCGCGGAAGGTGGCGGTGGTGCTGGACATGAGCGCAAGCATGCGGCGGGAGGGATTGTGGGCGGCCGGGCTCGCGCGGGTGGAGGCGGTGCTGCGGGAGATGCAGCCGGAGGAGACGGCGGGGGTGTTCGTGTTCGATCGGGAGTTGCGTCCGGTGATGCAGTTTGAGGATTGGGCACGGCTGGAGGCGGGCGCCCGGGCGGAGGAGACGCTGGCGCGGCTGCGGCGGGGGGCGGCGGGTTGGGGGGCGACGCGGCTGGATCTGGCGTTGATCGGGGCAGCGGAGGCGCTGGAGGATGCGGACCGGAACGCGAAGCGGCGGGGGCCGCGGCAGATTGTGGTGGTGAGCGACTTGCAGGAGGGCGCGGTGACGGAGGCGTTGCAGGGTTACGAGTGGCCGAAGGGAATTGATGTGGTGGTGGAGACCCTGCGGGCAAAGCGGCCGACGAACGCGGGCATGCAGGTGTTGTCCGAGACGGAGGCGTCCGGAGCCGGGGCGGAGGGCGGCGTGCGGCTGCGGGTGTTCAACGCGGGGGAATCGAAACGGGAGCAGTTTCGCGTGCGCTGGGAGGGGCAGGCGGAGGGCGCCGGGGTGGAGGTGTATGTGCCGCCCGAGCAGAGCCGGGTGGTGTTGGCGCCGAAGTTGACGGCGGGGATGACGGGCGAACAATTGGTGTTGGACGGGGATGAGGAGGATTTTGACAACCGGGTGTATGTGTTGCCCACGCGGGTTGAGCGGGTGCCGGTGTTGTATCTGGGGTCCGAGGCGGAGACGGACACGACGCAGCCGTTGTATTTTCTGAGGCGGGCGTTCCAGGAAACGTTGAAGCAGGCGGTGCAGGTGGTGGCACGCAGGGCGGATGACGCGGGGGCGTTGCTGGCGGTGACGAATGCGCCGCTGATAATCGTAAGCGACGCGGTGGCGGACGTGGCGGGTCTGCGGCGGTTCGCGGAGCGCGGAGGGCTGGTGCTGGCGGTGATGAAGAATCCGGCGATGGCGGAGACCGTCGGGCGGTTGGCGGGGGCGGAGAATCTCACGGCGACGGAGGCAGCGGTGAAGGATTATGCGATGCTTGGGAAGATTGATTTCCAACATCCCCTGTTCGCGCCGTTTGCTGATCCGCGGTTCAGCGATTTTACGAAGATTCATTTTTGGAAACATCGGCGGCTGGCGTTGGACAAGCTGCCGGGGGCGCGGGTGGTGGCGGAGTTCGACAGCGGGGACGCGGCACTGGCGCAGGTGTCGATCGGGCGGGGGAGCCTGCTGGTGCTGACGTGCGGCTGGCATCCGGCGGACAGTCAACTGGCGCTGTCGTCGAAGTTCGTGCCGTTGCTGTATTCGGTGCTGGAGGCGAGCGGCGGATTGAAGATGCAGACGGCGCAGTATGGAGTGGGCGACCGCGTGGAGGTGCCGGCTTCGGCGCTCGGAGCGGCGGGGTTCAGCGTGCGGCGGCCCGACGGGACGACGGTGAGCGTGGGGGCGGGGACGAATCTGTTTGTGGGGACGGAGTTGCCGGGGATCTATGGGGTAAGCGGGGGCGAGAAGCCGTGGCGGTTTGCGGTAAATGTGGCGGCGGCGGAAGGGCGGACGACGCCGATGCCCGTGGAGGATTTGGAACGGATCGGGGTGCCAGTGAAGCAGTTGGCGACGCGCAAGACGAAGCAGGAGGAGGAGAAGCAGCGGAAGCTGGTGGCAGCGGAACTGGAGAACCGGCAGAAGTTGTGGCGCTGGCTGATTGTGCTGGCGCTGGTAGTGCTGCTGGCGGAGTCGTGGCTGGCGGGGCGGACGACGCGAGTGCCGGCGGCGGCGTAGGGCGGCGGACTTGGGACGGGAGACTCCGGCCGGACGGGCTTGCGGTCCGGGCGCCATCGCTGGGGTTCAAGCTGATTGCTTTTGTCTGCGGGGGGTGTATTAAAGCTCTGAATTAGCCTTCTGATTATGAACGCCCAGCTCAAGCAGCGCTTGGAACCCATCGCGGATATGCAGCGGCGGCTGGGGTATTGGCGCGGCTGGGTGTGGTGCTGGACCGCAGCCGGGGTGGCGGTGGTGGGATTGCTGATAGCGCAACGGACACTGGGTTGGGCGGCGGCCAACGGGGTGTTGGCGGTGTGGTTGCTGGCGGTGGCGGGGTGCCTGGCTTTGCGGTGGCGCGCGCGGCAGGTGCCGGTGGATTACCGGGAGGTGGCGCGAGCAATCGAGGAGGAACATCCGGAGCTGGGTTCGCTGTTGCTGGCAGCGGTGGAGCAGACGCCAGAGGCCGGCGGCGAACTGGGATTTTTGCAGGAACGGGTGGTGCAGGAAGCGGTGGCCCACAGCGAGCGGGTGAGGTGGGGCGCGCGTCTGAACGAGCGGTTGCTGCGGGTGCAGTGCGCATGCCTGGCGGTGTTCGGACTGTGCATCGGGATGTATTCGTTTGCAGGGCGTTCAGCGACGGCAATGGCGACCACGACGGTGACGACGGTGAAAGGTGCGGCGAAGGCGGGCGTGGCGGTGACGCCGGGGGATGCGGCGGTGGAACGGGGCAGCGGGGTGGTGGTGCTGGCGGAGTTCAGCGGGGCGGTGCCGTCAGAGGCGACGCTGGTGCTGACGACGCCGGAGGGCAAGCAGCGCCGGGTGCCGCTGGCGAAGAATCTGGCCGACCCGGTGTTTGGCGGAACGCTGGCGGAGGTGACGACGGATTTGTCGTACCGCATCGAGTATGGCGGCGAGAAGACCCGGGAGTTTCGACTGAGCGTGTTCGAGCATCCACGGCTGGAGCGGGCGGATGCGAACCTTACCTATCCCGCATACACAGGGCTGGCGCCGAAACAGATCGCGGACACGCGGCGGGTGACGGCGGTGGAGGGGACGACGCTGGAGTACACTTTCAAACTGAACAAGCCGGTGACGGGGGCGCGGTTGCTGGCGCGGGACAAGTCGGTGATTGACCTGCGGCCGGACGCGACGGGGACGGCGACGTTGCAACTGAAGGCGACGCTGGAACAGAGCCAGCGGTATGAGTTGCAACTGGTGGACGCCGCGGGACGCACGAACAAAGTGCCGGCGGAGGTGGTGGTGGAGGTGACGCGCAACCGTCCGCCGCAGTTGAAGCTGGCGTCGCCGCGGGGGGACGCGCGGTTCTCGCCAATCCAGGAGATCAATTTCCAGGGCGAAGCGTGGGATGATTTCGGGCTGAGGAATTTCGGAGTCGCATACACGGTGGCGGGGCAGGAGACGAAGATGATCAGTCTGGGGACGAATTCGCTGGCGGGGGAAAAGCGGCCGTTGGCGCATCTGCTGCCGCTGGAGGGCCTGGGGTTGCAGCCGGATCAATTGGTGACGTTTTACCTGTGGGCGGATGACGTGGGGCCGGACGGGCAGGTCCGGCGGACGGCGAGCGACATTTATTTCGGGGAAATCCGGCCGTTCGAGGAGATCTTCCGCGAGGATGAATCGGGAGCGAAGCCGCCAAAGGAAGGGGGCGGTGGCGGCCAGGGCGAGGAGGCGGAGAAGCTGGCGGAGTTGCAGAAGCAGATCATCGCCGCGACGTGGAAGATTCAGGGGCGCGAGACCGGGGCGAAGGTTTCGGGGGCGTTTTCCAATGACGTGACGGTGGTGCGGGAGTCGCAGGAGAAGGCAATCACGCAGGTGGAGGCGTTGCTGGAGAAGGCAACGAACGACAAGACGAAGAAGTTTGCCGAGGCGGCGCAGCGCGAGATGGAGAAGGCGGTGGAGCAGTTGAATGCGGCGACAAAGGACAACGCGGCGCGTCCGCTCGGGGCGGCGGTGACGGCGGAGACGGCGGCGTATCAGGCATTGCTGAAACTGCAGGCGCACGAATACATGGTGTCGAAAGGTCAGCGGAGCAGTGGCAAGGGGAAGGGCAAGGGCGGCGCGCAGAGCCAGATCGACCAACTGGACTTGAAGCAGGCGGAGAACCGGTACGAGACGCAGAAGCAGGCGAGCGCGCAACCGGAGGACCCGGGCAAACAGGAGCAGTTGCAGGTGTTGAACCGGTTGCGCGAACTGGCGCGCCGGCAGGAGGACATCAATGAGAAGTTGAAGGAGTTGCAGACGGCGTTGCAGGAGGCCAAGACCGAGGCGGAGCGGGAGGAGATGCAGCGGCGGCTCAAGCGACTGCGTGAGGAGCAGCAGGAGATGGTGAAGGACATCGACGAGCTGAAGCAGCGGATGGAGAAGCAGGAGAATCAGGCGACGATGGCCGACGCGCGCAAGCAACTGGACAAGACGCGCGACGAGGCGCAGAAGGCGTCGCAGCAACTCGATGACGGGAAGACGGCGCAGGCGTTGAGCGCGGGGACGCGGGCGCAGCGGGAATTGCAGGAGCTGCGGGATGACTTCCGGAAGAAACATTCCAAGCAGTTCTCGGAGGAGATGCGGCAGTTGCGCAACGAGGCACGCCAGTTGGCACAGAACCAGGAGGACATCGCGCAGAAGCTGCAGGCGGTGGGCGAGCCGAAGCGGCGGAGCCTGACGGACTCGAACGAGCGACAGGAATTGCAGACGCAACTGGCGCAGCAGAAGAGCGCGCTGACAAATCTTACGCAAAACATGCGGCAGGTGACGGAGCAGGCGGAGACGGCGGAACCGCTGTTGTCCAAGCAGCTTTACGACACGCTGCGGAAGAGCGGGCAGGAGAATCTGGACCGGAGCCTGGACATCACGGCGGAATTGGTGAAACGGGGGTTTGTGCCGCAAGCCGGCGAGCCGGAGAAGCAGGCACGGAAGGGAATCAACGAGCTGAAGCAGGGCGTGGAGAAGGCGGCGGAGAGCGTATTGGGGGACGAGGCGTCGTCGCTCAAGACGGCGCGACGCGAGCTGGATGATTTGCTCGAGAAGGTGGAACGGGAGATGGAAGCCGCGACCGGACGCAAGGGCGACGGGTCCAAAGCGGGCAAGCGCGAGGGCGAGAAGGCGGAAGGGGAGAAACCCGGTCAACGGGCGGAAGCGGGCAAGGCGGGAGAGACGAAAGAAGGAGGGAAGCGGGACGGAGAGAAGGAGGGAAAGCAGGAGACCGCCAAGCCGGGTCAGGGTCAGGGTGAGGGTGAGCCGAAAGGAGAAGGCAAAGGGGAATCGCAGAAAGGCGAGGGCAAGCCTGAAGGCAAGGGTGAAGGTAAAGGCGAAGGCAAAGGCGAAGGAAAGGGTGAGGCGCAGAAGGGCGAGGGCAAAGCGGGTGAGAAGGGTGAAGGCAAGGGTGACGCGGCGAAATCAGAGGGGGAAAAGGGTGAAGGTAAGGGAACCGGAAAAGGCGAAGGCAAAGAAGGTGAGAAGGGAGAAGGCAAGGGCCAGGGCAAAGGTGAAGGTAAGGGCGAAGGCGAGAAGGGTGAGGGTAAAGCTGAGGGTAAAGGCGAAGGAAAGGGTGAGGGTCAGGGTGGGAAGGGTGAAGCGGGTCAGCCGTCCGGGGCGAATCCGGCGGGCGGTCAGCAGGCGGGCGGGGCGCAGCGGGGCGGAAACCAAAGCCAGGCGAATCGCGGCGGACAGCGCGGCGGCGCGCAGGCGGATGGCGGGAATTTTTTTGGCGGGGACAATGGCGGGTTGATTGGCGAGGAGAACGCGCCGGTGCTGGGTGGCGGGTTTGTGGAGTGGTCGGACCGGTTGCGGAACGTGGAGGAGATGCTGGACGCGCCGGATTTGCGCAATCAGGTGGCAGTGGCACGGGATCGGATGCGGGCGATGCGGGCCGAGTTCAAGAAGCACGGCAAGAAGCCGGATTGGGCGCAGGTGAAGGCGGAGGTGTCGCAACCGCTGGCGGAGGTGCGGTCCAAGATCAGTGATGAACTGGCGCGGCGGGAATCGAAGGACGCGCTGGTGCCGATTGACCGTGATCCGGTGCCGAACCGGTTTTCAGACCTGGTGCGGCGTTATTACGAGCAGTTGGGGGGGACGAAGTAATCGGGGCTGGAGCCGGCAGTTCCGAAGGCGGGCAAGGGAATTTGGGGCAAGGCAATCGAATGGAGGGGGCTTGCGAAATGTGGATTCTGGCGGGCGGAAACGAAGTGCAGCGGATCAAGCGAACGAGAGGAAGACTGAATTTGAGGAGAATGGTCTTGGGACATCGGTTTCCAAGTCCGGGCGTCTCAAGAAATCCAATCGAAGACCGACGGTCGAAGTGCCTCAAGAATCCGTGGCATGGCACCCGACGGAACTCGGGCGTCAGAGTCCTCAAAGCCTGTGGAAGTCGGGGGAAAAATTTTAAATAGAAAGGAGACTATGCCGTTTTTCGAAGTGCTGTTCACTCCAATAGGGTTGCAGTTCGTGTGGGTGCCTTTGGGAGTTGCTGTTCTGTCGCTCGTTGCTGCGCGACGACACAAATTGCCTGGCTTATGGGTCATCTCCGGAACGCTGTCCGTGTTCTGGATTCTCCAAGTCGGTGGTGGAATCTGGGCGGATCAAAGCGGCAACCGAAGCGCCTTCTACATCGCCATGGAACATGGGAACAAAATCCAATCCTTAATGATAGCAGTTGGATGGGCGATACTGGCATTCGGGAAGGGCAAGAAATGACTGGAATGCCTGCCAACGGAACGCGCCAAGCAGCCCCGGGGAGAGCAAGGTGTTCCGATATGCTATGCAAGTTTACCGACCCGACATGCGAGGGACATCGTCTCCGGTCCATCCAAAGTCCAGTCCGAGGAGTGTTTGACTATGTTCGATGCGGTCAGCCACGGACATCAGCTTGAATGAAACCGACCGATCTGCCCCGGAAAGCGACTTTCGAGGTGTGCATTCTGGCGGGCGGATTGAGCGAGCGGATGGGGCGTGACAAGGCGCGGTTGCGGCTCGGGCGGTGGACGCTGCTGGGGCGGGTGCGGGTGGTGGCGAAGGAGTTGGGAGTGCCGGTCCGGGTGGTGCGGCGGGATTTGGTGCCACGCTGCGGACCGTTGGGAGGCGTTTACACGGGGCTGAAAACGACGCGCGCGGGAGCAGTGTTGTTCCTGTCGTGCGACATGCCGTTTGTTTCGACGGAATTGCTGGAACAGTTGCGGGACCGGTTCGCGGCCGGTCGGCGGGGAGTGTTCGTCGAGGCGGGGGGCGTGGTGGGATTTCCGTTTTTTTTGCCGACCAGCGCGTTGGAGAAAGTGGCGGCGCAACTGGAGGCGCAACGGCATTCGCTGCAAGCGCTGGCGAGAGGGTTGCGGGCGGTGCGACTGCGGCTGGGGCAGGGCGCGGCAGAGCAGCTTTTCAACGTGAACACGCCGGATGACTTTGCGCGGGCACAGGTGCGCTGGCGGGAAGGATTGCGCGGCGGGACCGGGCGTCAACGCGCCAGAGCGGCGGCGGATTGCAGGTGAGCGACGTAGGCGCCGTCCACCTGATCGGCAGTCGGTGTGAGTTGACGTTCCGTGACGAGCCGGAACGAAGGCTGGGCGGCAAGGAAGGCGGTGACGACAGCATGGTTTTCGTCGGGTTCGAGGCTGCACGTGCTGTAAACGAGGGTGCCGCCCGGGCGGAGACGCGCGGCTGCCTGTTCGAGGAGGCGCAGTTGGGCGGCGGCGAGGCGATTTATTTCAGCCAGTTGCAAACGCCAGCGCAGATCGACGCGGCGACGGAGAACGCCGGTATTGGAACAGGGAGCGTCAACCAGAATGCGGTCGAAGGCCGGGGCCGGCGCTACGTCGGTGGCAAGAGAGGTCCGGACGCAGGTGACGCCGAGGCGGCGGCAGTTTTGATCGATGAGCGCGAGGCGGTCCGCATGGGCGTCGGAGGCTAGCAGCGTGCCGTTGTTGGAGACGCGTTGGGCGATGAAGGTGGTCTTGCCGCCGGGCGCGGCGCAGAGGTCGAGGATTTGTTCACCAGGCTGGGGATTGAGCGTCTGCACGGCAAGCAGGGTGCTGGGGTCCTGGATGTAGAATCTGCCGTCGGCAAAGCTGGGGAGGCTGGCGAGTGCGGGATGGGAATCGAGGCGGAAAACGAGCTGGTCGCCCGTCCAGTCCCAGGCGCAGGGGGTAAAGCTGACGCCTTCCGCGCGCCAGGCGTCGGCGAGTTGGGTGGCCGTGGTGCGGAGGGTGTTGACGCGGGCGTAGGTCGGGGGCGGGGAGTTGTTCCAGTCGAGAAGGCGGACAGCGGATTCGGGACCGAAGGCGGCGGACCAGCGTTGCCAGAGCCACTCTGGGTGGGAGAAACCAAGGCTGGGATCGTTGGTTTTAAGCGCGGCGAGAAGTTCGACGGTCGCAGGACGTTCGCGGGAGTAGCCGCGCAGGAGGGCGTTGATGAAGCCGGACTGGGGGCCGAAGCCGAGGCGGCGGGCGAGTTCGACGGTTTCATGAACGGCGGCGTGGTCGGGGATGCGACCGAGCCAGAACATCTGATAGAGGCCAAGCCGGAGAAGGATCTGGAGGGTGAGTTTCTGCGTGCGACCGGGGGTCTTGCGGGCGATGAGCCAGTCGAGCGTGCGCTGCCAGCGGACGGCGCCGTAAACGAGTTCCTGGCAGAGACCGCGATCGGCGGGCGACAGGCGGGCACGGGCCAGGGCGACATCGAGCAGGCTTTCGACGTAGTCCGCGCCCATCGCGTGCTGCACGAGCAGTTGGGTGGCGATTTGCCTTGGATTCCATTCTGTCACGGGCCAATAATGCCCCTCACGCTCGCGCGGGCGAGTCAATTGCAACTACTATGAGAGAAGAACTGGAACGACTGGTCGCCGCAGAAAAGATCAACCGTGAGCACATCGACGCACTGCTGGTGCTGACCAAGGGAGGATACTGCCAGCACCGGAGCTGGGGATTTGGCCTGATCAAGACGGTGGACACGGTGATGGGCCGTCTGGTCATTGATTTTCAGGGCAAGCCGGGGCACCCGATGGATCTGGCGTTCGCGGCGACGTCGCTGAAACCAATCAGCAATGACCACATTCTGGCGCGCAAAGCGTCGGACGTGGCCGGGTTGCGGCAACTGGCCGCGCTGCACCATCTGGAGCTGATCAAGGTCGTGCTGCTGAGCTTTGGTGGCAAGGCGACACAGGATCAGATCATGGGGGTGTTGGTTCCGGACGTAATTGCGGACGACTGGAAGAAGTGGTGGGAGGCGGCCAAACGGGAGATGAAGAAGGACGGGCATTTCCAGGTGCCGTTGAAGAAATCCGAGCCGATCATTTATCAGGCGTCGGAAGTTTCGTTGCAGAACCGCCTGTTGCAGGAATTCCGCCCGGCCAAGGGTTTGAAGGCGCGGCTGACGGTCGCGGGGGAAATCTTGAAGAACGTGGCCGATTTGCAGGACAAGGCGGCGGCCGCCAAGGAAGTCATTCCGGCGCTCAACGTGGAGATCAACAGCCATCAGCGCACGCAGACCGCGCTGGCGCTGGAGGCCATTTTTGTGCGGGACGACCTGCGCGAGGCGGCGGGACTGCCGGCGCAGGAGGGGGAAATCACGACTCACACGATTCTGGCCAACAACTCGCGCCCCGCGCCGTTGTTCGAGGCCATGCCGGCGGCCAAGCACAAGCGGGCGCTGCAGCATTTCAAGGAATCGAATCCCGACACCTGGGTTACCTCGGTGCTGGGCATCCTGAACACGGTTTCAGCCAAGCTCTGCGGCGAATGCGCCGAGGTGCTGATGGACAGTGGCAAGCTCAACCCGCTGAAAGACACGCTGGCCCGCTTGATCAGCCAACATCAGGCGAGCAGCGAGTTGCTGCTCTGGCTGGCGAAGGAACGGTCCGACGCTTTTGCCGACATTCTCGGGCCGGAAGTGTTCCGCGCCATGCTCACCGCGATGGAACGGGACGCTTTCAACGAGAAAAAGTCCAACCGGCTCCGGGATTTCATCCTGGCCGACCAGACGCTGCTCGTGGAACTGATCGGTTCGGCGGACATCGAGGTGATCCGCGATCTCACGCGGGCACTGCAACTCTCGACGAGTTTTGACGACATGGACAAACGCTCGCTGCTCGGGCGCATTGTGAAGAGCTTCCCGGGCATCCAGAGCATGATCTCGGGCGACACCAACAAACAGGAGTCGGCGTTGATTGTCTCCTGGCCAAGCCTCGAACGGCGCAAGAACGAGTATGAGGAGCTGGTCAAAAAGAAGATCCCGGCCAACTCGAAGGAAATCGCCATCGCCCGGAGCTACGGCGACCTGCGCGAGAACCACGAATACAAGGCGGCCAAGGAGATGCAGAAGCTGCTGATGCGGCGGAAGGTCGAACTGGAGGCGCAATTGCTGCGCGCGCGCGGAACGGATTTCTCGAACCTCAAGCCGGATGTCATCGGCGTGGGCAGCAAGGTCACGGTCACGGATATCAACGCCAAACACGTCGAGCGTTACGCGATTCTGGGCGCTTGGGATTACGACCCGGAAAACAACGTGATCAGTTATCTCACCCCGATGGCGCAGGCGCTGCTCAACCACAAGGTGGGCGACGTTGTCGAGATGGAAATGGACTCGGTGAAAAAGCACTACCGCGTTGATGCCATCGAGGCGGCACCGGTACCGACCAGCGCCCCCGCAGGACCGGACGCGGCGCCGGATATCTGAGCGGCAATCATCGGTCCGGTGCGACCCGTAGCATTGACGCAAAACCCGTCGCTGTGGTTGGCCTGGTCTGCCCCTCAACCGGGGCGCTCGGACGCGCGGTCCATGGTGAAGGCGGTCGCCCGCACCGCTCCCCGCAAAAAACCCAGCCCCATGCGGCGCGAACCAGTGTCTTCCGCCCACCGGAAACCCGCCCGCTGGCGGCGCAGCCTTCCGCCTCGCAGAGCACCCCGCCACCCTGCCCTCCAGCCGTCCAATTCATTCTTGATATCGTCCACCTTTGTTTGTTCATTCGACCGCTTTGCTGACGAAATTGTAATGCTGTGCTAGTCGT
>CAZUUP010000114.1:0-1141 GCA_964623105.1 uncultured Akkermansia sp. | reverse complement strand
TGCTGTGCTAGTCGTACACCGACATCGTTGGTTGCCCGCGCGATGAGCGAAAATATTTACCTCAAGGCATTTTGCAAAAAATGCTACGGCAAGATCGAGTTCCCCGAGCACGCGCGCGGGGCAACCATCAATTGCCCGCATTGCGGCCAGGCTACCGTCCTCTCCGTCGCTCAGGCCGCCCCCATCGCTGCAACCGCCGAACCCCCACCTCCACCACCTACCGCGCCGCCCGCTGAACCGCCCGCCGCGCCGGCAAAGGAGAAGGTGCCGTGGTGGGCCAAAGCACCCGCCGCCAAACCCACCGATGCGGCGCCCACTGGCACCAAGGCGGCCACCGCCCGAGACGCCATTGCCGAGGCCGAAGCCCGGGCCAAGGCCAAAGCCAAGGCCAAGGCTGAACCCGCCGAGGCTTCGGAGACCCGCTCAAACCCGCGCGGCACCCCCGTCAAGGCTCCCAGCAAGATCGCCGCCGCACTTGCATCTCCGCTCGACGAAATCTACGACGAACTCGGCCAGCAAAAGGACAAGCAATTCTGCCCCAGTTGCTCCAGTCGTATCGACCTTGGGCTCAGCATCTGCCCCAACTGCGGCGCCGGCCTTGCCCGCCACGTCCGCATTATCCGTCGCTGGGGTCTCCTCCTGCTCGTAGCCTTGGTCATCGCCTTCCCCTTCCTCCTGCCTCGCGACTCCAAACTGCCCATTGCCGCCCTCGAAAAACAGAAAGCCAAAATCGTCAAGCCCACCCGGCCCGACATCGAAATGATCAATCCGGCCTGGACCAAATCCAAGGAAGGCAATGTTTACGCGGTCACCGGCATGGTCGTAAACAACTCCAAGCACCGCTATCTCGCCCTCCGCGTGGAATTCGAACTCCTCGACAAGGCCGGCAACTCTCTCGGGAAAACCATCGATCAGCTCGGAATTCTCGAACCCAAGAAAAACTGGAACTTCAAGGCCATCGCCATCGACCCCGACGCGACCGGTTTCAAATTCATCGGCCTCAGCGCCCAAAAAGCGCCCAGTCAATAACGCCCCAAGTCCCCACCCTCCGACGCCTGCACCGCACATGCTTCGGCGCTGACACGTTCGTCTTCGGCCCGCCACGTTCCTTACGGTTTCACCGCCGATCCCGCCCCCTTCC
>CAZUUP010000113.1:0-12314 GCA_964623105.1 uncultured Akkermansia sp. | reverse complement strand
CCCGAAAAAAAAGTAGAATTCATAAATACCAGTGGTTCCCGCTGCACCGTCCGACTCCCCGCCCCCTCCCTTTCTTCGCTCCAATCCCTCTGACCCCACCAACCCCCCCGCTCCCATCCTTGCTCCGCCACAACCGCCCAGTTGCCCCCGGGAGCACACGCCTCCGGCGTGTGGTTTCCGGCGTCCCGCCGGAAACTTCGTTCACCCATCCTCATTTCCGATCCGACCACTCCGACCCAAAGCACCCGCCCGCTCCCCCTCCAAACATCCCGTCCCTACCGGCCGTTCCATCCTCGACCCACCACCAAAACCCCAACCTCCTATCTTTGAACTTTGAGATTCGAACTTTGAGCTTTCCTGCAAGTCATTCCTTCACCTGCCAGCACTCCAACCGCACCTCCGCCACCTGATCCGACTGGTTCTCGATGATGAAATGCCAGCTCCCCTTCCCCAGCTTGAGCGTCCGCTCCAGACTCGGCTCCTGGCAATCCACCGTCAGCGCCACATCCTCCTTCCCCAACCGCTTCTTCACCCCGCGCTTCAGATCCTGCAACGCCTCATCCGCAATGATCGACACCCCAAACGCCCGCGGACAACTCACCCGAAAGCGCACCGTCCCGCCCATCCGCGAGACAATCTCCCGGTCCCACTCCCGCCGCGCCGGCACCGATTTGCTCTCCTTCAAAAACGGCGTCTGCGCCATCGCGCAAACAGCTCCAAACAACACCGCCAGCATGATGCTCGCCTTCATGATGACACCGCCAATCACGCGTCACCGCCCTCAACCCCACCGACCCGCACACGATGCGATATTCTATTGCGCCACCGCCCGGTAGTAACGATTTCCCTGAATCGGAGTCGGGTCCATAAAGAAGAATGGGCTGTTGGTGAGCGTAACGGTGGTAAGAGGATTCCACAATGTGTTCTGGTTATTATCCGGACGCCATTCAATCTGATAGGTGCAACCGATGCTGCCCGTGATATTCAGCCCCGAATAGGTTTGAATACTCAGACCAGCGGGATCACAATTTGAATACTTGTAGCTAAACACGGTGCCGACGCGATTGGCACCGCCACCGTAGCTGGCTGTTCCATACAGGTAGTTTCCCGAAATGGACAATTGAGCCTGCGGATTATAGCCATTGGTGTCAGTTTGGGAAAAGCTATAGAGCAACGTATAACCGGTGCCATTGGTCTTCACTGAAAACAAGGTTCCCAAATTATCCACCCCACCGCCCCATGTGCATCCGTACAACACGTCGCCCACCATGGTCAGTTCGGTTTCGGCACTACGGCTGCCGGCAGGTGGACCGGTAAAACCATAAACAACGCCAAATCCCGTGCCGTCAGTGTTGATCTTGTATATCGTGCCATAAACACCCGCTCCAATGGCGGTCGTCCCATAAAGCGTATTTCCGGATAGAATCAAACCGCCAATCGGATAGTATCCGTCGCTCGAAAACGAGAAGCTGTGCAGAATCGAGAAATTTGAACCATCGGTATTAATGCTAAAGATAGTTCCCCTTCCATTCGTTCCACCGTACCGTGTGGTGCCAAAGAGTTTGTTTCCCGAAACAACCAGCTTAGCTGAACTGTCCTGCTGCCCACCGTTCGCAAACGAGTGCAACACCGCAAATCCGGATCCATCGGTGTTGATGGAATATATTGTCCCAAAGCCGAAATTCCCTCCCCTCTGTGTCGTGCCGTACAACTTATTTCCGGACAATACTAAGCCTGCCCATGCACCGAACCCGTCAGTATTTACCCAAGAGGACGACGGCGAGGCACTGGAAAACGTGTGCAAGACCGAGAAATTGGAACCATCTGTATCGACTTTGAACACGGTGCCGCCACCCGCAGAATCGAGCGCTACGCCACCCTGCACTGTTGTTCCGTAAAGTGTATTGCCAGAGAGCACGGGCGCCCCATAAGGCTGCGAGCCTTCATTGCCAGCAAACGTGTGAAGCACCGTAAAGGCGGTCCCGTTCGTTTTTACTGAGTAAACTATGGAACCGGGGACACCGTGGAATGTGACGCCGAAAAGAGTATCACCAGCCAAAGTAATCCCTTTGGGTGCTGACCCATGGACGCCATTCGTGAAGGTGTAGAGCGGAGTGAAGTTTTGCGCCGCAATCGGCCGGCTAAAGCATGCGGAGACGAGAATGGACAAAACCAACGCGGGAATGAGACTCGCTTTCATGGGGATTAATTTTTCGATACGGTTGGAGGTTATACAGTAGGCCCTTATTTTCAAGATCTTATGCCGCGCGTTTCACATCCGCTCAGGTGCGGGCAACGAAAAGACCTCAAATCTTCACCGTCTTCCCCGTCGCCGCCGATTTGTCCGCCGCAAAGATCACACGATGACTGGCCAACGCATCCGCCAGACCCGTCAGCGCCATCTCCTTGCCCGCATCCAAGGCATCAAAAAACGCCTGAAACTGCGTCTTGTACGGATGATCCGACACATCCCCTGAATCCAGCATCTTCATAGACAGCTCGCTCCACTTGCTCTTGTCCAACCCCGCCAGCTTCATCGAGTGAAACTTGTTGTCCAGCAGGCTCCCCTCGCTCCCCACCAGATGCGTGTGGAAATAATACGGCTGCAAACAATCCACCACCGCCGCGCACTTCCCGATCCGCCCATCCTTGAACTTGAGGATCGTCACACTGCTCGTCGTGTACTCGTAAGGCTTGAAAATCTTGCTCCGCGACTTCGTGTCATAACTCGTCACCTCCACCACCTCGCCCGCCATGCACAACAACAGCGCATCCAACGCATGGCAACCCGCCGTCAGCAGCGAACTCCCCCCCGCATCCTTGCGCGTGTTCCAGCGGAACTGCCCATACCACGGCCCGATGCCGTGATAATAATCCACCTCGCCATAGTGAATCTCCCCCAGCATCCCCCGGTCGATCAACGCCTTCGTCGCCAGGAACTGGCTTGAATAACGGCACTCAAAACACACACACGTCTTCACCCCCGCCTTCTTCACCGCCGCCTCTATCGCCAGGCAATCCTTCCACGACAACGCCAGCGGCTTCTCGATGATGATGTGCTTCCCCGCCTTCGCCGCCGCGATTGCATGCGCGGCGTGTTGATACGGATAACTGCAAATCGACACCGCATGAATGTCCGGATTGGCCAGCATCGCATCCAAATCCGTGTACGTCGTCACCGGCGAACCATACTTCGCGCTCAACGCCGCCGCATCCAGCGGACGCGACGAATAAATCGCCGTGACCTGACCCTGGGTGGATTCATTGATGGCAGGAATGTGCGCCGTGGCGACCCAACCGTGACCGATGATGCCGACGTTGTATTTTTTCACGCTGATGATGCAGGAGTTGATTGTTTTCCGGGCGGATTTCTGACCGCAATGCTCACAACCTTGCCCCCGCTTTGTCAAAGGCAAACGGCACCATCACCCCTTGGACGCTTCAGTCACGATCGTCGGCACACTCCTCAACAGCAACGACGCACGGCGATTCACTCCGCCAAAGCTCCTCACCACCTTGAAACCTGGTTTTCCCGCCACCCCTGCTCCTTCACACCGCGCATCACCCCGCCCAGACGGCAACTCCGCCACACCCTCTCCCAGCGGGAGAGGGCAAGGGTGAGGGAGAACGCCCCCAACCACCCATCCCGCCCCAAATTCCCCGACGCCACACACATCCCGCTCCCCTCGTTCCAGCCCTGCTCCCAGCCCCCACCCGCCCCGCTCACAAAATATCCACCGCCCGCGGCAACCCCAACCACACCGCCTCCGCATACTTCGCCCCACACGCCGCGCCGCGATACCGCGCCAGCGATTCCTTCGCCAGCATCGCGCCATCCGGTTTCGTCCGGTCATAAGGCTGGTTCCGCACCAGCGCCATCAACTCCCCCAGCCAGTCCACCGCCTCCGTCCACACATCGCCCACATCCACAAACGTGTCCGGCGTGAACCCGATCGTGTGCCGCGGCCCGTTGTCATAAAAAAACAGCCGGCCCGGCGGCTTGTACGTCACCCCGTCCAGCATCTGCCCCGCATTGCGCACCGCCACACGCGTCAACTCCGAAGCCATCACATGATCGTTGTGATGATCCTCCTTCCACAACGTGAACGCCACGTCCGGCTGGATCTCCGCCACCGCCTTCGCCACCGCCAGCTTGTTCTCCAACCGCGCATCAAACCGGTGCGAGGCAAAATTCAGGAACCGCATCTCGACCCCGCGCTCCTTCGCCAATCGCACCGAGCCATCCACCACCTCCTGCGCCCGCCCCTTGGCTGGCGCCCAGTTCGTGTAATCCCCGATCAGCGTCAGCACCACCACCCGGTAATGCTTGCGCACCCCCTGCAACAAAATGCCCGGAATCCCAAACACGCAGTCGTCATAGTGGGCGCCCATCGCCAGCAATGTCTTCATGCCCCCACTCAAACCCGAAACCCCGTGCCCCGCAGTCAAAAAGATGCTCCCCTCTGCTCCGTTCATCGCCGCTTCACCCGTCCACCCCGCCACACCCGTGCCCCGCCAAATTCTCTGTTTCCTCCCTCTACCATCCGTGGCTAACTCCACACCCATGAGCTGGTTTTATCGCACATTTCTCCGCCCGTGCCTCTTCGCACAAGAGTCCGAAGGCATCCACGACCGCACCCTCGAGGCCCTCGGCCGCCTCAGCCGCAGCGAACTGCTCTGCGACTTTACCGCGAAATTCTTCGGCGCACCCGCCCTGCCCGTCGATCTCTTCGGCCTCCACTTCCCCAACCCCGTCGGACTCGCCGCCGGCATGGACAAACACGCCGACGCCGCCCCCGTCTGGCCCGCCTTTGGCTTCGGCTTCAGCGAACTCGGCGGCGTCACCTGGCACGCCCAGCCCGGCAACCCGCAACCGCGCATGTTCCGCGCCGTCGCCGACGAAGCCCTCATCAATCGCATGGGCTTCAACAACCCCGGCGCCGAAGAGATGACCCGCCAACTAGCCGAATGGCGCGCCCTAAACCGCTGGCCCGACCATCCCGTCGGCATCAACCTCGGCAAATCCAAAATCACCCCGCTCGAGAAAGCCGCAGAAGACTACTCCAGCTCCCTCCGCCTCCTCTGGCGCTTTGCCGATTTCTTCGTCGTCAACGTCAGCTCCCCCAACACCCCCAACCTCCGCCAACTCCAGGACAAAGCCGCCCTCGACGACGTCCTCGCCGCCGTCCAGCAGGCCAACGCCGAATCCGCCCGCGCCATCGCCCCGTCCCACGGGCCAAAACCCATCCTCGTCAAAGTCGCCCCCGACCTCTCCTTCGAAGCCCTCGACGAAATCCTCGCCCTCGCCGCACCGCGCCACCTGGCCGGCATCGTCGCCACCAACACCACCATCACCCGCCCCGTCACCCACGACCCCAAACTCCGCCGCATCTACGCAGAAACCGGCGGCCTCAGCGGTCGCCCCCTGCGCCAGCGCAGCACCGAAGTCGTCCGCCACCTCTACCGCCAGACCCGCGGCCAGCTTCCCATCATCGGCGTCGGCGGCATCTTCACCGCCGCGGACGCATGGGAAAAAATCACCGCCGGCGCCTCCCTCGTTCAAGTGTACAGCGGCATGGTCTATGAAGGCCCCGGCGTCGCCCGCGCCATCGTCACCGGCCTCCGCCAACTCCTCTCCACCCACGGCTTCCAGCACATCTCCCAAGCCCGCGGCCTCCACACCTGAACCACCGAATACCCCCGTCAGGAGACCGACCGCCCCGCTTCACGGAAACCGCGTCACATCCTCGCACGGCTCCAGCCGCCCGATCGCCGCCATCAACTCATCCGCCACCTGCTGGTAAATCTCCTTCAGCCGCGCCTTCGAGCACACCTTCGCCTCCGCCCGCAGCGCCGCAAAGTCCATCGGCTTCCCATACTTCACCGCGATCCCATGCGGCCGCGGCAGCTTCCGGTCCCGTCCCCACGCCTCAAACGTCCCGAACACCCGCACCGGCACCACCGGCGCCGTGGACTTGATCACCGTCAACCCGATCCCCGATCGCGCCCGCTGCAAAGTCCCGTCCGCCGTCCGCGTTCCCTCGGGAAACAGCACAATGCCCCCGCCCCTCAACAACCGGTCCAAGATCGCCTTCAGCCCTGAACCCCCGCCCCCGTCCCGGTCCACCGGCACCGCGTTCAACGCCCGCAAATACCAGCCGACCACCGGAAACCGGAACAGCGTGTCCCGCGCGAGATAATTCACCGGCCGCAAAATCGCGCAGCCAATCAGCGGCGGATCCATGAAGCTCGCGTGATTGGCCGCCAGAATCACCGGCCCCTCCGCCGGCACCCGCTCCGGATGACACACCCGCCAGCGAAACAGCAGCGCAAAAATCCATCGCCCCAGATACCAGGTAATCGCGTACGTAAGTGACATGCGCCTCAATTCCGCCGCCCCGCCCCCGACCGCAGCCGTTCCCCGACAATGCCAGCGATCTCCCGCGCCGTCGCCTCCACCGTCTTGCCCGAATTGTCGATGAGCGCCGCCCCGAGCGGAATCATCAACGGTGCCGCCCGCCGCTGGCTGTCCCGCCGGTCCCGCTCCGCCAGATTTTCCTTCACCCCCTGCGCCGCCCGCCGTTTGGCCCGTTCCTCCGGCGAAGCATCGAGGAAGAACTTGAAATCCGTCTCCGGAAACACATTCGTCCCGATGTCCCGCCCCTCCATCACCACACTCCCAAATTTCCCGCACTCCCGCTGCGTCGCCTTCATCCATTTCCGCACCGCCGGGATCACCGCCACTTTCGATGCCGCCTCCGCCACCGCCGGCGTCCGGATCGCTGTGCCGGGATATTTCCCTCCCACCAGCAACCGCACCTCGCCCTCCACCGCCACCAGCGACGTCTTCCACCGCCGGCAAGCCGCGCTCACCGACCGTGCGCTGTCCATATCCACGCCCTCACCCAGACAGTGCCACGCCAGCGTCCGGTACATGGCCCCCGTGTCCACATACAGAAACCCGAGCAACTCCGCCAGCGCCCGCGCCGTGCTGCTCTTGCCGCTCGCCCCCGGTCCGTCAATGGCCACAATCACCACCGAGGGATGACTCCGCAGTTCCGCCAGCAACTCCTTCTCCCGTTCACGAGACACGTTCATCGTCTTGCCTCCCGGTTCCCCCTCAGCCCGCCGCCCCCACGGCATCCCCACGCCGCTCCCGCTCCCGGATCAACCCCAGCACCCAATCGACCACCGCCGCCACACTGCGGTCCGAGGTGTCCACCAGCACCGCATCCGCCGCCGGCTGGTTCAAATCCTGATCAATCGAATCCCGCCGCGCCACGCCGCCGCCATGCCCTTCGTTCTCGCCCCGCGCCTTGCGCACTTCCTCCCGCGCCGTCAGGAAAAACTTGAACGGCGTCCCCGGAAAAATCCGCGTGCCGATGTCCCGCCCGTCCATCACCAGACTTCCGAACTCCGCGCAGCCCCGTTGAAAATCCAGCATCCACGCCCGCACCTCGGGCACATGCGAAACCCGCGCCACATACGAAGTCACCACCGGACCACGCAGCTCCTCGTCCGGCAAATGCCCCGCCACCGCGACCCGCAGATGCCCCCCGTCCGCCACCAACCGCACCGGCCACTCCCCGCAAATCCGCGCCACCGCCGCCGACTCCGCCGCCGTGAACTCCCGCCCCTCCGTGTCCGCCGGAATCACCCCCAGCCGCTGGCAATGCCACGTCAGCGCCCGATACATCGCCCCGGTGTCCACATGCAGATACCCCAGCCGCCGCGCCAGTTCCCGCGAGGTCGAACCCTTCCCGCTCGCGCTCGGCCCATCAATCGCTATGACCTTCGTCGCCTTCAATTCTTGCCTTTCCCTGCTCCGCATTTCCCGCCGCCCCGGAGCCGCCGACGTAAGGAGGCAGCCCCGCCCGTTCAATCAGCAAACAACTCCGCCAAACCCAGCCGGTGCCCCGTCCTCCCATCGCGAATCTCCGCGCCCAATCCCTGCGGCGGCGGCACTGCCAGCTTCTGGAAAAAATTGGGGAACGTCTTCTTCACGCACGCCGGATTCTTGATTTTGATCCCCGGCACTTTCAAGCCGAGAACCGCGAAACACATCGCCATCCGATGATCGTTGTACGTTTCGATCTCCGCGCCGTGCAATTCCGACGGATACACCGTGAGCGTGTCGCCCGCCTCCACGACCTTCGCGCCGCACCGGGTCAACTCCGTGCGCAACGCCACCACGCGCTCGCACTCCTGCACCCGCAACCGTCCGAGATCGGTGAACGACATCACCGCACACCCCAGCGGCGCAACCGCAATCGCCGTCATGATGCTGTCTCCCAGATCAGTCCGGCGGGAAATCCGCGTCGCCAGCTCGCCCTCCAGGTTCTCCCCATACTTCGCATCAATCTGCCAGTCGGTCTTCGGCCAGTTGTTCACCCGGATGAGCCCCGCCCCGCCATCCCTTCCAGTCCTCACCACCCAGTGCGCCGCCCAAAAGTAACTCCCGCTCGACGCATCGGGCTCAATCTGAAACGTCCCGCCGTGCCGCGGAAACGCCTTCACCAACTCCCGCGTCATGTTCACATAAGGCAGTTCATCCTCATTCGCCCCGGTGATCTCAATCTCCCAACCACCCACGCCGCCCGCCAGCAGCAGCGCCGACGCAAACTGCGAACTCTCCTCCACGCTCACGGAGCAACGGTTCCTCCCGCCCGTTCGTTTGCCCCCGCTGCCGCCGAAAACGAGCGCGGGCAACTTGTCATTCGCCGACTCTACCCGGTAGCCCAACTCCCGCAGGGCGCCAAACAGCGCCGCCTGCGGCCGCTCGTGCATCCGCGGCACGCCATGCAGGCGATACACCCCCTCACCCACGCAAACCATTGCCGCCAGAAACCGCGCCGCCGTCCCCGCATTGCCCACGAACAATTCCAACGGCTGCGCCTCCGTCCCGCCCCGCGGCACCCGCCCGCCCAGCCCGTAAACCGTGATCGTCCGGTTGCACGCCTCCGCCGGGTCCGCCGCCACGTTCACCATGAACCCCAGCTCCTGCAAACAATCCACCATCACCTGCGTGTCCTCGCTCCACAGCGCCCCCCGCAGCGTCGTCTCGCCCGCCGCCAGCGCCGCCAGGATCAACGCCCGGTTCGTGATGCTCTTCGAGCCCGGCACGGTGATCTCCGCCCGCACCGGCCCGGCGAGGGGAACAATTTCAATGGAGTCAGGCAACGACATGCGGCGGAAAGATTACCGGCAACCCGCCCCACAAAGTCACGCACGAATCCCGCCCATGACCAGCGAGCCCCCGCCCTTCTTCAACCTCCGCTCCGTTCCCCGCCAGCCAGCTTGACGCCAAAAACCTCCGCGATTTCCTCAACGAATTGCTTCTGCGCCGCAGGTGCGTTCGCGTGCCACTCGGTCAGATGCGTGGCCAGGGGCTTGTTCGCGTCGCGGCTACCCAGTTGCAGGCTGGTCACCGATTCCCACCCCGCCGGACGCGCTTCAAACAGCGGGAGCAGTCGGGCGGCCATCAAGTTGTTCTTATCCCGCTGCGTGGGAGCCTTGCGCAAACTGGGCAACTCCGCCGCGAACCAGCCCGCAAACACCGCGCCTGCCGGCAGCTTGTGCTTCGGGTCATCCAGGCGCTCCTGCGCGTAACGCGTCAGCGACGGTGCGAAAGATTTCCAGTTTCCGAACGGCGGGTTCGTGCTCCACGAGCGCCCCATTGCGCGCAGGGCGAAAAGGGACGCCGTCTCGCAGAGCGTTTCATCGAGCCACTGATTGGCATGTTCGGATTTGCGCCAAAGGCGACGCCAGTCGTTGCTGTGGGAAATCAGCGCGTGACAGAACTCATGGGCGAACTGAAACGCATACTGCGCCCAAAAACGGTCCCGCGTGGCCAACCCGATGACCACCGCGCCGTCCCGCGCCCGTTCATGATGCGTGATCGGATACTTGTCGTGATGGTAGATTTCAAAGCCCGGTTCATCAAAACGGGTGTTCGGACAATGCCGCCAAATCTCCTCCCCCGCCGACCGGAGCACGGCCTTGATGTCCGGCTCCGAAGCTTCGCCGAAACCCGCCAGCTTTACGCGCAGGGAAAGTCTCCGACCTGATGGCGGCACGGGTTTGGCCGGCGTATCACCCGTGGCACCAAACACGGATCGCACGTCCCCGGGAAGGGCGCATAACAGCAGGGACGCACCAAAACGTCGCCGGGTGATCACGGCAGCGGGTTGCCCAGGCGTGGCGGGCACCCACGGACAGAGCCCCGCGGAAGACACGGAGAAAGCTGAGGCATTCATATGTAATTTGCGGTTTGCGGGCGGCGTCGCGGCGTTTCGTTCGCCAGCGGACCGGCTCAGCCGGCAAATTCCGCCCACTCGATGCCAGCCCGCGATTCCCCGAAAAAACGCCATGAACCACAACGCGCGGAACTCGCGTCCAACCCCGCGAAGAAACGATTAACTATCGATCTACCACAGCGCGGCGGAGCCGCAACCACAGAGGCCGGGGAGGACAAGCAACACGGAGCGTTATTCTCCCTCTCCCCTCGGAGGGGAGAGGGCCGGGGAGAGGGGTCCAACAAGGCGAGCAGAGACGAAATCCGGGTAAAGTTCGCAGCCGCTCGCCCCCCTCCCTTGATCGATCCCCCCACCGAGGGGGCAGTGAAACCCGATTGGCCGTGCATCCAAGTCTTGGTCGGATGCGCGTGAGACGGTGCGATCGTATTGTGTATCCATGGCTGTGAGTTCCTGTCCTTTTTGCGTCCCTTTGCGTTTCTTGCGGCCAACCTCCGTGTCCGAACTTCCCCCGAAATCCACGCCCGCCGCACGCACGCCCGACAATCGTCACGAATCCCCACCCGGTTGCCCCACGCCCCGCAGTTCCTCAAATCAACTCCGCAATCGGCTTGCCCGTGGCAAGGACCGGGACCGGACGTCCGAGCTGATCCGGGAACATCGTCGAAGTCGGCACCCCGAGTTGGTGATAAATCGTCGCCAGCACGTCGTTGAAAGGCACCGGCCGTTCCAGCGGCAGGTCGCCCGCCTTCGTACTCGATCCCACCACGACCCCCGATTTCAAGCCACCACCGGCCAGGAACACGGTGAACACCTTCTCCCAATGATCCCGCCCCGCATTGCCATTGATCCGCGGCGTGCGGCCGAATTCCCCGTACATCGCCACGAGCGTGGTGGACAGCAACCCGCGTTCTTCCAGATCATCGAGCAACGTGCTAACCGCCAGGTCCATCGGCGGTAACAGCGTGTTCTTCATCTGGTTGAAGTTGTCCTCGTGGGTGTCCCAATCCTGGCCGCGGAGCTGGTTGAGCGTGTAGTTCAGCAGCGTGAAAGGCACCCCGGCTTCGGCGAGGCGGCGGGCCAAGATGGTTTGCTGACCCCACAGATGGTGGCCGTAACGTTCGCGCTGGCGCAGGGGCTCGCGGCCCAGGTCAAACGCGCCACCCGCACCGCCGCCGGAAAGCATTTCGTAGGCATGCCGATGATATTTGTCCAAGCCCTCAACTTCCGCAGCGCGGGCGTTGCCATCCATCGCCCGCAGGAGCGTGAGCCGGTCTTGCAGGCGGCGGGCGGAGAGGTCGCGGTGCAGCGTCAGGTCGGGCGGTCCACCAAAAGGTTCGCTGGCCTGCTCGGGCGGAAGCCCCGATTCCAACGGCTCGTATGCGGCCCCCAACGGGCCCGCCGTCGCGTAATGCACGCGCACGCCCAACTGCCCCGAGTGCGGAATTGCCACATACGCCGGCAGCAGCGGCACCCGCGGCCCGCAAGCCCGGGCAATCACCGAACCAATCGACGGCACCACGGAGTTGCGATTCTGGCTTTCAACCGACGCACCGGGAAGATCCCAGCCCGTCAATGTCTGATGAATCGCCACGGGATGACTCGGGGAATCCACATACGCGCTGCGGATGAGGTTGAACTTGTGCGCGCGTCGGGCAAGGCGGGGAAGGTGTTCGGCAAAGTGAATCCCCGGCAGCGTCGTCGGAATGTGCCCGAACTCGCCGCGATAGGCCGACGGCGCGTCCGGCTTGGGATCAAAACTCTCGTAGTGCGACAGGCCGCCTTGCAGATAAATCACAATGGCCTGCCGCGCGGGAGGCGAACCCGCGGCCGCCGGCGCGCTCTCGCGGGCACGCAGGATTTGGGGCAACAGGAGCGCGCCCGCCATCGCACCGCCACTCTGAAGCCAGCGCCGGCGCGTCAGGGCTTCGAACTCATGGGGACGAATCGGTGAGGGCATGGGGCGCAAGGTCGTCAAACTCGTGGCTTGGATAATTTCGCGAGTTCGTTCGACGAGGATCACGCCCCGGCAGATTCATCGTAATCCGGGCAAAAGCTCCC
>CAZUUP010000112.1:0-12314 GCA_964623105.1 uncultured Akkermansia sp. | reverse complement strand
GAGGCGGAACTACGTTGCGCCCGCTCTGGAATTACCGGGGCGCAAACCTTAAACGAATGGAAACGATTATGCGCAAGATGGCTTGTTTACTGGCTTTGGTGGGATGGGTGGCGGCGGCCCAGGCGGAGCAGCTCACGTTGAAGATCGGCGGGATGATCTGTGAGCAGGGCTGTGTGAAGAGCGTGGATGGGGCGCTGGCCAAGGTGGCCGGGGTGTCCAAACGCGAGGTAAAGATTGGTGAGGCGAAGGTGACGTTTGATGCCGCCAAGACGAAGAAGAGCGACATCATCGCGGCCATTGAGAAGGCGGGTTACACGGTGGCGAAGTAACGCTTTCGGCCCATTGTTTTGCGATCGGCAACTCCGCGAGGAGTTGCCGATTTTTGCTTGGCACGGCGAGGGTGACGGCACAGTTTCCGACGATGAGCTGGAAAAAGTCCTGCTGTTTCCGTGTCTGGAGGAGGTTGTTTGTCGCGGTGTTTGCCGCGGTGGGATGGTTGGGGACGGGCGTCGAGGAGGCGCAGGCGCAGCGGATTTCGACCAACCAAGGGCGGGTGTTCACGATCTTGGAGGAGAACGATCTGGTCGTGCGGACGGACCGGCATTACACGCAGGGAATCAAGCTGTCGTTTTTGCAATCGGATGGCGTGGTGCCGCGGGTGGCGGCGCGGATGGCGGAGCAGTTGCCGACGGTCGGGTACCAGACGAACGCGCTCAAGTTCGGGTATCAGGTCGGGCAGTCGATGTTCACGCCGGCGAACATTGGAGCCGCCGGTTTGCTGCCGGCAGACCGTCCTTATGGCGGTTGGCTATACACGGGGTTCATCCTGCAACGGCGCGGGGAGACTGCGGGGCAGACGCCGGTGTTGGAGAATTTCGCCATTGATCTGGGAATCGTGGGTCCGGAATCGCTGGCGAAGGAGGCGCAGACGTGGGTGCATGAGGTGCGGGGATTCAGGCTGCCGAAGGGATGGGGCAACCAGTTGCGCACGGAGCCGGGGATCAACCTCAAGTATGAGCGGTCGCATTTGTACCGGTCGTCGTGGACGGACCGGTTCGCGGTGGACCTGATTCCGCGCGCGGGGTTCAGCCTGGGGAATGTGGACACGTCCTTGCGGCTGGGGGGGATGTTGCGCGCGGGGTGGAATCTGCCGGGGAACTTTGGGTTGCAGACGATTGACTCGCTGACGACGCCGGAGGGGGGCGTGCCGGCTGGAAGCGGGGAGTGGGGGCGGCAGTTGGGGGTGTTCGCGTTTGTGGGAACGGAGGGGCGGGTGGTCGGGCACAACATTTTTCTGGATGGGAACCTGCTGCATCGGAGTCATCGGGTGGAGAAGGAGTGGCTGACCGGGGAGTTGCGGACCGGGGTCGCGGTGCGGCTGGGGCGCTGCCTGATTGGGTTGACGCATGTGTTTCGCACGCCGGAATTCCGGAAGCAGCCGGAGCATGATGCGTATGGGTCGGTGTTTGGGCAGGTGCTGTTTTAGCCGCGGATGGGGCGGGCGGGCGTGGAGAAAGGGTTTCCTGCGCGGGTGGAAACTGGTTGAATGCCGGCATGCGCATCACGGGTGGCACGGCGGCGGGGCGAATACTAAAGGTTCCCAAAGGACTGGATGTCCGGCCGACGCCGGATCTGGTGAAGCAGGCGGTGTTCAACAGCTTGGGCGCGCGGGTGGTGGGGGCGCGGGTGCTGGAGCTGTTTGCGGGGACGGGGGCGTTGAGCCTGGATTGTGTGAGTCGCGGGGCGGAACTGGCGGTGTGCGTGGAGAAGAGCCGGCGGCACGCGCAGGTGTTGAAGGAGAATTTTGAGCTGGCGGGATTGCCGCGGGAGCGTTTGCAGGTGCGGGTGCAGGACGCCTTTCAAGCATTGGTACAATTCACGTCGGGGGAGCGGCAGTTCACACTGGTCATGGCCGATCCGCCGTATGGGGAGAAGACGCGGGACAAACGGTCGGAGTCGCTGGCGCAGGAGTTGTTGGACGATCCGTTCTTGCCGGGATTGCTGGCGGAGGAGGGGTTGTTCATCCTGGGTCATGCGCGGCGGGATGCGGTGGAGATTCCGCCGCCGTGGGTGGAGTTGAAGGCGTTGAAGCACGGGGACAGTTGGATGCGTTTTCTGCGGAAGGTGCCGGCGGCGGCGGCGACAGAGGTGCAGCCGGGGGCGGGAGCATGATGGGCGGGCGGTCCCTCGGGCGGGTGTTGCTGGTCGTGATTTGTTGGGCGAACATGAATTCCGGTGCGGCAGAGGGGCGGAGCGGCATCACGAATGCGGCGCTGGGGGAGGTTGTGGCGGCGGCGGTGAGCGGGGCGCGCGGGCAGTTTCCGAAGCTCAAGGAGGACCAGATTGCGGTGACGCTGGTGGAGATGAGCGAGCCGTTGCGGCCGGTCGGGGCGAGTTACCGCGGCACGGTGGGGATTTATCCGGCGAGCGTGATCAAGCTGTTTTATCTGGCGGCGGCCCATGCGTGGATGGAGGACGGGCGGGTGGCGGACACGCCGGAGTTGCGACGGGCGCTGAGCGACATGATCGTGCATTCCTCGAATGACGCGACGCATTACGTGATCGACGTGTTGACGGGAACGACGAGCGGGCCGGAGCTGCCTGAGGACGAGTTGAAGGTGTGGCAGGAGAAGCGGAACGCGGTGAACCGGCATTTTGCCGGGTTGGGTTACACCGGCATCAATGTGAACAAGAAGCCGTGGGGTGATGGGCCGTATGGCCGGGAGACGCAGGCGATGCGGGCGTTTCAGCCGAACCGGAATTTGCTTACGACGGAGGCGGCGGCGCGGTTGCTGGGGGAGATGGTGGCGGGTCGCTGCGTGACGGCGGAACGGAGCGCGGCAATGATGGCGTTGCTGAAGCGCGATCCGTTTGACGCGAAGCGGAGTGATCCGGATGACCAGGCGAAGTTTACGGGAGTGGCGCTGCCGCCGGGGGCGAAGCTGTGGTCGAAGGCGGGTTGGACGAGCCGCACGCGGCACGACGCGGCTTATGTGGAACTGGCGGACGGGCGGAAGTTTGCACTGGTGGTGTTCACGGAGGGGCACGCGAACGAGCGGGGCATCATTCCGGCGGTGGCGCGGGGGGTGATGGAGCGGTTGCGGAGCGGTGGAGCTGTTCCAGTGCCGCCACGGTGAAGATGACGGGGTAGAGGCGTTCGAAGTACCAGAGCTTGGCGAAGTAGAATCCGATGGGCGACGGGCGGGTCCAGGTGTCGTCCTCGATTTTGCGGAGCAGCCATTCGGCACCTTTGTGTGCGGCGGCGCCCGTTGCGGGGGTGAGAGCGAGGGTGGCGGGGTGAGCGAGGGCTTCGACGGCAAGGGCGGTTTCCTCGACGGACGGCGGGGTGTGCGAAGCAGCGCTCCAGCCGCCGTCAGGATGTTGCAGCCCGGCGAGGAAAGTGGCGCCGCGGCGGAGGAGTTCCTGGAGACTTGCAGAAGGGAAGCCGGTGTCGGATGCGGCGGTGGCGTGAGCGAGCGCGAGGAGGACGCGGGCAGTACCGTAGGTGGGATTTTCGTCGTCGGGTGCGTGCTGGTTGCCGAACCAGAGGGGCAGCCAGGAACCGTCGGGACGTTGGGTGCGGGCGAGGTAATGTAGTGCCCGAGTGATGGCGGGGCGCAGGCGTTCTGCAAGCGGGGCGGGCAACTGGGCGCGCCAGGCAATCCAAGCGCGCAGGGTATGGGCGGTGAGGTCGGGACTGCTGCGGTCGAAGGGGAGGTTGGTCCAGCCGCGGCAAAAGGTGGGAATGCCGCCGTCGCGGTTTTGGAGGTTGAGGAGCCAGGTCACGCCGGCAATGACGGCGTCGCGCACGCGTGGGTCCGTTTCGACCGAGGGCGGCGGGGTGAGGTGTCGCAGCGCGAGGAGCGCGCCGGGGGTGTCGTCGGCGTCGGGGACGCCACCGGCGAGATTGGTCCACGCCCAGCCGCCGGGCGGGGCGTTGGTGTAGGGGTGGACGGAGCGGTATTGCTGGTGGAGGAGCCAGTCGCGGAGATAGGTGAGGGCGGAGGCGGGGAGATGTTTCGGGGCGTCGTGGTCGAGGGCGTTGATGGCGAGGGTGGTGACCCAGGTGGCGAGGTTGGTGTCGATGGGCCAACTGCCGTCGGGGCGGAGCGAGGCAAGGAGGAAGTTGAGGCCGGCGAGGGTAACGGGATGGGCGGTGTGGCCGCTGCCGGCGAGGCTCATGGTGACGAAGCTGGTGAGGGGGGTGGCTTCGAGGAATCCGCCGCCGGGGGGCTGGATTTTGGTAAGGACGCGGAGGGTTTTGTCGCGGGTGAGGTGGCGGAGGAGGCGGGCGAGGGGATTGCGGGACGGAGCATGGTGGTGGCGGGCCTGACCGATGGCAATGAGGGCAGGCAGGGCGTAACTGACGACGGGCAGGCGGAGGGCGGCGAAGAGATTTTGTGGCAGGGCGGCGAGTTCGAAGGGCAGGGGAATGACGCCGCGCCAGGCGTCGGAACCGGTGCCGAGGCGTCCCGTGAGGGCGCACATCGTGAGAATGGGGACGGAGAAGGTGCGGTCCTTTCCGTAGCGGGCGATGATGGCGCGGGTGAGGGCGGGGCGGTCGAGGGGGGGAGAGTAATTAGTGATTAGTGATAAGTGATTAGTGGGGGAGGGAACGGGCGAGGGCGGGCGAGGAGCCGCGGGTTGGGGTTTGGTTGCGGAGGATTTTGCCGCGAGCCAGGCCTCGGCGTGGTGGACGGTGGCGGCGTATTGTGCGTCTGCGCCGGGGACGGCGCCGAAGGCGGCCCAGCAGAGGGCGGTGGTGCTGATGTTGCTGACGCTGAGGACGGTATCGCCCCAACCGCCATCGGGATTGGCGTGTTGGGCGAGCCAGCGGAGGCCGTGGGTGATGGCGTGGTCGAGGTGTTCGGGGAGGGGGGAGCCGGGCGGTCGAGGGTTGGCGTGCTGGCGCCAGAGGGAGAGGGCGCAGACGGCGGTGGCGGTGGAGAGGGCGCTGCTGGAGAGTTCACCTTCCCAGTGGCCGGCGGGATGGCGGGCGGCGAGGAGGTGTTGCCGGGCCTTGGCGAGGGCGGCGGTGAGGCGATGGACGGGTGGGTTCACGGTTCCGCCGGGGGGCTATGGCGGTTGGCGCGAGTGGTGGAGTTTTCGGCGCGGCGCGCGGAGAAGAAGGAGACGAGGAGGGAGCGGGATTCGTCCGCCCGGACGCCGGCGGTGATTTCGCAGCGGTGGTTGAGGGAGGGGAATTGCAGGAGATTCAGGGCGCTGCCGGCGGCGCCGCCTTTGGGATCGCTGACGCCGAAGACGACGCGCTGGACGCGGGTGTGGACGAGGGCGCCAGCGCACATGGGGCAGGGTTCCTTGGTGACGTAGAGGGTGCAGTCGGTGAGGCGCCAGTTGCCGGTGGCCTGCTCGGCCTGGGTGAGGGCGAGCATTTCGGCGTGGGCGGTGGCGTCCTGAAGGAGTTCGACCTGGTTGAAGGCGCGGGCGATGATGCGGCCGCTACGCACGACGACGGCGCCAACGGGGACTTCGTCGGCTTCGAAGGCGCGGGCAGCCTGCCGGAGGGCCTCACCCATGAAATAGTTGTCGGAGTGGAGGTCGATGATCGGCTCTTCCATCCGGAAACGATGCCGAAGGCGGAGGGGGGAATGAAGAATTAAAACTCAAACGCGCGGAGGTTCCTCGCCGCGTTCGGCGAACCATTGGCGGAGGAAAACCAGGTCTCCGGCGTCCTTTTCGCGGTGGGTGCGCGCCGTCATGCGCCAGAGCAGCGTTGGTGAGGCGAAGGGAATGGGCACGCCGCCGAGTTCATGCACGACGACGTGTTTGGCCGCTTCTGCGTAATCAATGCCGCCCGCCGAGCGCATCAGGTCCACGAGAATTTCATCACCGACGCGGATCACGTTGTGTTGTTGAAGTTCCCCCGGCTGCAGTTCGCGTACCGCGTTGTCCGGCAGGGTGGAAAGGGCGGAGAACACCCGGGCTTCGTTTTCGAGATCGGCAGCCACGATCAAGTCAAGGTCGCCGGTGAAACGCGGATAGCCCGCCGCAATGATGGCGAAGCCGTCGATAACCACGTACTTGGCGCCGCGCCGATTCAACTCGCCGCAAAGTGCCACGAGATCGGCGGCCACTGGCGGGCGGCAGGCTAGGTTTCTGCCATCCCGCTGCGCGCCAGCATTTTGATCATCCATGCGTCCGCTTCCTCGTGCGTTTTGAAACGATGAACGCCCCCTGCCAGCCAGCGGTGTTTGAATGCCCGGTGGAATTCCAGACCCGCAGCTTGGATCTGCATCCCGGCTTGGAGGGCATCCGGAGCCGGTGTGCGCCGGCCGGCCAGACGGTCAATTGTTTCCTCGATGTTGACGAGCGGTTGTTTCACGACCGTTGTAGGATATGTGGTTGTTCGCGGAAGGGCAAGCAACCTGCCGGGGATTTCGCTCCACGACATGAGAGTCGGAGTGGAGGACGATGACGGGTGGCTCAGTCATGGTGGGGGTGGGAGGGGCGGAAGCTTTCCGGGCGGAAGGGGCGGCTGGAACTTGAGACGGGCAGGGTTTCCTCGATGGTCCAGAGGTTCTGGTTGTTCGGGTGGCAGCGGCAATGGGCGGCGAAGAAGCCGCCGCGGTGGTTCCAAAACAGGGGCCAGAGTTGTTCGCGATCGGTGGGGGGAAGGGGGAGGTCGTGGAGGGCGGCGCGGGAGAAGAATTGGAAGCGGCCTTCCGCGTGGGGTGGCGGAAGGGTGACGAGGCGGGGTTTGACTTCGAAGAGGAACATGAGCCAGTGGGCCTGGCCTTGATAGCCGTGTTCGCTGACGAGGCCGGTGAGGTGAAGGTCGCCGGGGGTGAGGGCGAGGCCAGTTTCCTCGCGGGCTTCGCGACAGGCGCAGGCGTAGGGGGATTCGCCGAGGTCGGTCTTGAGTTTGCCCCCGGGCGGGCTCCACAGACCGCGGTTGGGGTCGTGGGCGCGGTGGAGCAGGAGGATGTCGTCCTTCTCGTTGAAGCAGTAGAGCAGTGTGGAGATTTTGTAGGGCAGCGGCACGGGGGAAGTGAAGCAGGCCTTGGGGTGCGGGGCAAGGTGGCGGAAATGGTGCAGGGTCAGCCGAGGGGCGGCGGGGTGTTCCGGGAGGCTGGGAAGCGGTCGGGTGGATGGGCGGGTGCTGTGAAACCGCCGGATGGGCGGGGGTTCAGGGCGTGTTGAAAATGTCTTCGTAGGTGCAGGCGAGGGTCGCCATGACGAAGGGGAGGGTCAGGAAGGTGCCGATGCCGCAGGCGAGTGCGCCGAGCAGGTGGAGGATTCCGCAGATGATGAAGAGCAGGAGGATGCTGGGCAGGCGTTGAAGGGCGGCTTTGCGGCTGAGTTCCATGGCGGGCCAGAAATCCATCCGGCGGTCCGCGATGAGCAGGAGGCTGAAAGCCCAGAGGGCGGCGAGGATGACGGCGGGAATAAAGATGAGCATCAGGCCGGCCGCGGCGGTGGCGAGACCGGGGATGGCGAAGGATTCGCTGGCGATCATCGCAACCACGGAGGTGCCGAGCAGGGCGGCGCCGGGGAGGGCAGACAGGCACAGGAAGACGACGATGATGAGGTAGGCGAGGAACAGTTGGAGGAATTGGTTCCGGAATCCCCAGAAGAGGTCACCGAGGTCGGTGTTTTGGCCGCGTTTGACGCGGAGAAAAATCAGGCTCAAGCCGGCAAGGAGGGGGCCGGCGATGACGAGGCTGGCGAGGGCGATGGGTTGGCCGACGACGGGGATGGAGGCGATGCTGGTGATGCCGAGGTTGATGAGAATGTAGATGGCGGTGGCGCCGAAGAGGGTGGCGGTTTGTTGGGAGAGGAGGGCGAAGCCGCGGCTGAGACAGTCGCCGATCAGGATGGGTCGTGAGGGTGGGAGCGGGCGAGGGTTTTGGGGAGGGGGCGGCGGAGCCGTCTGGTAGGGGGCGGTCATGAGGGCGGCGAATTCCGGGATTTCGCCGAGGGTTTTCCAAGCGGTGTCGCCTTGGGCCTGGACGCGGGTATGGGCGTTGGCACGGCCTTGGTTGAGCCATTGGCGGATGGTTTCGCTGCTGACTGGCCCGTATTCTTTCTGGTCTCCGCCGATGATTTTGTACATGGGGCGTGGTGGGATGGAAGTGCTGCGGTCGGGGAGGTTGTAGCTGAAGGAGGGGGGAGCGGGCAAGGGATGGATGGGAAACCGGGGCAGCGCGGGAGGATGATTGGGGCAGGGAACTCCCGCAATGGGCTGCAAGTCCGGGGAAACGGGGAGAAGCCCCGATGTTCAACGTGCGGCGTTGAACTGGCGAAAAGGGAAGCGCGCCGGAATCTAATCGACGTAGAGGGCGGTCTTGAGGTCGCGGACAAGCACGCTCATGTAGGGGTAGCGCTTGTCCGGGTCGCGTTCGAGGCATTTGAGAACGATCTTGTCGAGCGCGACGGGGATCTCGGGGTTGTGCTGGCGGGTGCTGGCGATATGGAAGTTGGGGTCGAGGTGACGGCGGATGACTTCATCCTGGGTGTCACCGTTGAAGGGTTTCTTGTTGGTGAGCAATTCGTAGGCGGTGATGCCGAAGGAGAAGATGTCGGCACGGTGGTCGAGGGGGAGTTTCTGGAGTTGCTCGGGGGCCATGTAGGCGGGGGTGCCCGAGTGTTTGTCCATCTTCCGGGGTTTGTCGGGTTTTTCCTCGGCGAGGTCGAAGTCGATGAGGCGCACGTCCCCATCGCGGTTGATCATGATGTTTTCGGGTTTGAAATCGAGGTGGATGTAGCCGGCATCGTGCATGTGTTCGAGGCCGAGGGCGGAGTCGATGAGGATGTTGCCGACGTAGGCTTCGACGACTTCGGGGAAGCGGCTGGGGGCGAGCTTGAGGTTGTGACCCTCGATGTATTCGAGGAGCACGTAGGGGAGGCCTTCGATTTTGCCGTGTTCGTAGTAGCCGATGATGTTGGGGTGTTGATGGATTTTGGCGAGGATCTCGCAGCCGCGGTGGAAGAGTTTCTTGGTCTTGAGACCGAAGATCGAGGTGTTGTACAGCCGGCGGAGGGCGAACTGGTTGTCCTCTTTGTCGGAAGCGAGCCAGATTTCAGCCATGGCACCCTGGCTGATCTTTTCATGCAAAAAGAAGCGTCCGAAGGGGGTGCCTTGGGTCATTGCATTTTCGGTTCCGTCGGTCATGGTCTGAACAAACATGGGTTGGTCGTAAGCGATTTGTGTGCCATCGATCTTTGGTTGCGGTTTTTGCAGGCTCGGGGTGACTTAGTGTTCAACTCCGTGTAGGAAAGACTCCGTGCGTGCGCTAAAGGTAACAGCGATCTTCGTTGTTTTGGTAATATTCGGTGGTGCTTTGCTTGCTCCGCTGGGATATTGGCTGGTTCAAAGCCTTGCGTCAACTGGTGGAACGATGGAATCGCTGGGGCGCCAACCGTTTCATCGGTATGTGAGCCGGGCGATGTTGCTGCTGGCGTTGGCGGGTTTGTGGCCGTGGGCACGGGGGATGGGGATGGTTTCGTGGAGGGATATGGGTTGGCGTCGGCCGCAGGCGCCGGAGTGGAAGTTGTTGGGGTGGGGGTTTTTATGGGGTTTGGCGTCGCTGGCGGTTTTCGCAATTGTGGCGGTGGCAAGTGGGGCCAAGGTGGCGAATTTTGACCATACGGCGGGGGAGTGGGTGAAACGACTTTTTAGCGCAACTTTATCGGGAATCTTCGTGGCTTTGTTGGAGGAAACGCTATTTAGAGGGGGGGTGTTCGGCGGTTTGAGGAGGAGCTTGGGTTTTTTGCCAGCAATGTTGCTGGCGAGTGTGATTTTCGCGTCCCTGCATTTTTTGGATCGACGGCCCGAGCCGGTGGGGACGGTGGGGTGGGGGAGTGGAATAGCGTTGTTGCCACGCATGGTGCGCGAAATTGATGATGTGCGGATGTTTGGGGCGGCGTTGGGGAGTCTGGTGCTGGTGGGGTGTTTTCTATGTCTGAGTTACGAGCGGACGGGTAATTTGTTTTTCCCGGTGGGGCTGCATGCGGGTTGGGTGTTTTGGATGAAGATTACGGGTTTTGTGACGGTCGCACAGCCGCAGGCGGCGGGTTGGTTGTGGGGAACGGGAAAGTTGGTGGATGGGTGGGTGGTGTTTGGGTTGCTGCTGGTGACTTTTGCCTGGTATTGGCAACGGGGGCGGGCGGCGGCGGCGAGTGGAGGAATGGGTGGGAATGGCTGAGGCAGGGGTGAAAGTTTGGGGAAATGCGCTGTTGGGATTCGTGTTTCCCGAGGTGTGCCAGCTTTGCCGGGAGCAACGGGCGACGCCGGCGGAGGGGTATGTGTGCGCGAGTTGCTGGCAGCAGGTGCGGTTCATCAAGCCGCCGTTCTGCGATCGCTGCGGGTTGCCGTACCCGGGGGAGATCACGACGACGTTTGAATGCGGGAATTGCCGGGGGATGAAATTGTATTTCCGGGGTGCGCGGTCGGCGGTGGCGGCGGAGGGAGTGGTGCTGGAGGTGGTTCATCAATACAAATATCAGCGTGCGTTGTGGTTCGAGCCGTTTCTGGCGGATTTGTTGCTGCGGGCGGCGCTGCCGGAGTTGCGGACGGAGCCGTGGGATTTGGTGGTGCCGATTCCGTTGCATCCGGTGAAGGAGCGGGAGCGGGAGTTCAACCAGGCGGAACGTCTGGGGCGTCATCTGGCCCGGGGGCTTGGCATCGGGCAGCGGGTGGATCTGGTGGAGCGGGTGCGGGCGACGTTGACGCAGACGCGGCTGGATCGGGCCGAGCGGGCGGAGAATGTTCAGCGGGCGTTCGCGGCGGCGCGGGGGGCGCGGTTGCAGGGGGAAAAAGTGGTGCTGCTGGACGATGTGTTCACGACGGGTGCGACCACCAATGCATGTGCCCGGGTGTTACGGGAGCTGGGGGCGGGGGAGGTGTTTGTGTGGACGCTGGCGCGGGGGTTGGCGGGGCCGAATTTATCTTTTGAATTGCCGGCGGCTTCCTGAGAAGCTGCCGAACCGTAAGGGACCGCTGAAGGGTCGCTGCGCGCCGCTATGGCCACCAAGATTTACAAGAAATCGATCGGCTTCGACAACGTCGAGCCGGCTGTCACGCCGCCGCCGGCGGGCAGTGGAACCACATTCATCAAAAAGTCCAAGCTGGGGGCGTCCAAGGCGAAGAAGCGGGACATACCGGAGGGTTTGTGGACGAAGTGCCCGAAGTGCGCCACGCTGATTTACGACAAGGATCTGGATGAGAACCTGAAGGTGTGCACGAAGTGTCGGCACCACTTTCCGATCGGAGCGCGGGAGCGGATCAACTCGTTGGTGGAAACGTGTTCTTTTGAGGAGATCGACGCCCAGATGACCAGCGTGGACACGCTGCGGTTCACGGGCACGGCGACGTATCTGTCCAAGCTGGAGAACTACCAGAAGTTGACGGGACTCAAGGACGCGGTGATCACGGGTGTGGGGCGGATTGGGACCCAGAAGCTGGCGTTGGGGGTGATGGATTTCAGTTTTCTAGGGGGATCGATGGGGGCGGTGGTGGGGGAAAAACTTACCCGGCTGATTGAACTGGGGACGGACCGGGGGTTGCCGGTGGTGATCATCTCGACCAGCGGTGGCGCCCGGATGTACGAGGGCATGTTCAGCCTCATGCAGATGGCAAAAACGAGCGCCGCGCTGGCGTATCATGCGAAGGCGAAGCTGCCGTATATCAGTGTGCTGACGCATCCGACCACGGCCGGGGTGATGGCCAGTTACGCCAGCCTGGGGGATTTGATTCTCGCGGAGCCGGGCGCAATGGTGGGTTTTGCCGGGCCGCGGGTGATCAAGGACACGACCCAGGCGGAGCTTCCGCCGGGCTTCCAAACGGCGGAATTTCTGCTCGATCACGGGTTGATTGACGCAATTGTGGGCCGGAACGAAATGAAGCAGCGGCTGGCGGGTTACCTGGATTTCCTGATGCAGGGGCGGCGACACTTGCAGGTGCTGGGGTGACGGGATCGGAGCCGGGCGAAAAGTCTGGTCGTTGCGCTTTTTGCCCGTGGGACCAAGGGGAAAAGGTGGTGGAACGAGGTCGTGACCGGGACGGCCACGACGGCACGCGGGACGCGTGCGGTCCCTACTTGGGCTTGTGGTTTTGGCGGCGGGTTCGGGCGTTGGTCAGGCGCCGAATTCCTTGAGGGCGGTCACGAGCTTTTGCAAAGAGGATTTCGCATCGCCGAACAACATCCGCGCGTTGGGTTTGAGGAAGAGGGGGTTCTCGATCCCGGCGAAACCGGGGGCCAATGATCGCTTGAGGATGATCACGGTGCGGGCGCGGTCGGCGTCGATCACGGGCATGCCGAAGAGGGGGCTGGTCGAGTCCTCGCGGGCGGCGG
>CAZUUP010000111.1:0-12322 GCA_964623105.1 uncultured Akkermansia sp. | reverse complement strand
TCAATCGCCTCTCCCACTACACCCTCCCGGACACCCGTGCTGGCACCCCGCAATTCAGCAGCTCCAACCAAACCAACCGCCAGCAACACCAGCCACAGCCACGAAAATCGGTGAACCATGCCCCGGAATCTCACCCCGCAATATCCCTCAAGCCAGAACAATTCCGACCCCCACCGCACCGCAACCATCGAATCAACCCGTCCTCCCCGCCCGTTCCCATGCCAACGACTTGCGACCGCTAAAGACCCGGTCCGTCGCGAAGTCGCCGCGGCAGATCCCGCGCCCCATGCAACAACCGCCAAAGCTGCACCACCGAATCGTTTACCCGATAAAAAATGATCAGATTGCTGAACGGGCGCTGCACCGCCATCGACCGCAACCCGGCAAGTTTCGGATGCCGAAACCCGCGCCGCCGCCCGATCTCCGGCTCCCTCAAAAGCAATTGCAACGTGGCTTCCACCGCCCGTTGATACCTCCGGCCCAACTCGGCCCCACCCTGTCGGACATACCACAAGGCCTGCAGCGCAAAATCTTCGCGAAATGCGTCCGACCTTTCCAACCTCCGGCTCATCGACCCGCTTCCTCGCGAATGATCCGCTCCACCACCCCGCTCATCTCCGCCGCGGAATACGGTGCAAACGGACCATCCGCCGCCTTCAAGAGCTCCGCTTCCAGTTCCGGAATCCCCTCCTCCATGTCCGCCGGGTTGCTCGCATCCAGCCACACCCGTTTGCCGCCATCCTCCAGCACGATGATTTCGCCGGCATGCGCATCAGCCACCAATCGCGCCAGTTGATCCCTGGCCTCGACCACCGTGAATGTCTTCATGGTCGGAAATTTTACCCGCCCGCACCCGGATCACAAGCCCCGCTCACCGCCCGGCACGGACCCGAACCCCCGGACCACCCGGGAAACAACCCCCGGAGCCCGCCCAAAAGGCGCACCCGATTCCCCGTCCGGCCCGTTCCAGCATCCCGACGCCCGGCTTACTTCACCGCCGCCAACTCCGCCGTGATCAACTCCCGCGTCCGCGCCCGCGCGTCCGCCAGCGGCACTTCACCCTTGTCGAGCTTCGCCAGGAAGGCCTTCTGCGCCGTGTAATCCTTGTTCACGATGCCCGCCTTGCTTTGCAGCATGCGCCAGGCTTTGCGCCGTTCCACCGCGAACAGCACCATCTGTCGCGTGACGGCGAAGAACTTAAACTTCCCGTTGATCTCCGCCTTGATGTAGCACCCGAAATTCGGAACGAAACTCCGGTGCTTCGGGTCGAACACGCGCCGATGAATGACATCGTCCTGCGTGATAAACAGCAGCATGTCGTCGAAGTGGACCAGCTTCTGCGCCTCTTCCTCCGTGATGCTCTTCACATGCTTGCGGAAGCGCCCCTCGGTCAGCGCCCAGTGCGCCACGGTGTAGTTGTAATCCTCGCCGTTGCTCGCGTACTTCGTCCGCCACCAGTCGCGGTCGGTGCTCGGGTTGCCCTTGAGGTCAAAAGCCTCCTGCTGCGTCTCGCCCCGGCGCGGATTGAAGACAAACTCCGGCATGCCGCGCGCGTCGCGCACCATCTTGGCCTGGTCGGCGCTCATGTTGTCACCCACGCCGTGCTCCGGCTGGCAGGTGGTGTAGCTCTGGAAGAACGCCGTGCCGCGATACTCCAGTCCGTCCAGCATCGCCTTGTACAGCTTGGCCGCATTGGCCATCGACACCTGCGCGATGAACGGCGAGCCGTGCCCGCTGGTGAACGCCTCGGACACGTTCTTCTTCTCGATCAGCTTGCCCTGCGAGGCCACGCCGAACTGGTTCATGTCGTAACCGCCCAGCATCGTCGAGCTGTCCGAGTTCTGCCCGCCGGTGTTCGAATACACCTGCGTGTCCAGCATCAGCATCTTCACGTTCGGCCGGTTCTGGAGGATGACCTTGGACACGTTCTGGAACCCGATGTCCCCCAGCGCACCGTCGCCACCGATCACCCACATCTTCGGCAGTTCGCGGATTTCCTGCTCCGTCATCAGCGCGTCGTCCAGATGCGTCAGGGTGAAATAATCGGCCTCCGTCACCACCCGTTCCGCGCGATCCAGCAGGTTGTCGGTCAACCGCTCGGGCACCACCGAGCGGCGGGCATGATGAATGATCAGCGACTCCGCCAGCAGCCACGAGATCGTGGCGCCGTCCTGGAACAACGAGTTCATCCACGGATACGGATGCGGATTGGACGGCGGCGTCGAGCCATACACGGTGTTACAACCCGTGCTCGCCCCCATCATCATCACGCTCATGCCGTTGGCGCGGCGGCCATCCACGGCCTGGAGTTCCTTGTGATTGAAAGCGTCCTGCCGGAGCACCGCCACCAGCCCGTTGATAAGCTGGGTGTCGGAAATCGCGCCGTGCTTCGCCTCGTAATCGGCGATCCGTTTCGCCGTGTCCCCGTCGTTCTCGCCGCCCAGGCCCACGATCACATGCGCGAACGTCTTGCGGAACAACTGGTACTCCGCCTCGCTGCGCGTCTTGAGCGCCGCCAGCTTCTGCGCGCCCTCCTTCTCCAACCGGTCCGCCTTGGCGCGCAACCGGTCCGCCTTCTTGTGATACAACGGCCGCATGTAAGCCTCGGTCACGCTCGCGACGGCCCGCAGGATCGACTTCTCGCCGCAACCCGCGCAGGCGCCGTCCCCGGACACCAGCGCGTCGTAGTTCCGCCGTACCATGAGGTGGTTGCGCAGCGCCGCCTCGCGGGAGTTCGCGGCATCGGCATCGTTGTACAAACCGAGAAACTTCTGCGGCGTGTCGGGCAGCAGGCGCGAGAAAATCTGCGCCGTCGTAAGATCCGCGTTCAATTCCTCCGTCTCGCGGGTCATCCGCAGCGCATCGTGCTCGCCACATACCTGCACGCATTCCCCGCAGCCCTTGCACAGGTCGCTGACGAAGATCGAGAACAGCCCGCCAGCACCAGGCGTTTTCTGCTCCACGGACCGGAAGATCGCCGGCACGTTCGAGTAGGCCAGCGGCAGCTTGGCGATGATGCCTGTGAACTCGGCCCGCGCGGCCTCCGCGATGCCCGTCAGCGCGCCCACCTCGGCCGCGATGATGTCCTTGAACGGCACGTTCGTCTTCGCCTTCACCGACTCGCTCATCTTTGCCCGGGCGCGGGTCTCGACGCCCGGCAGTTCGTTGAGCAGCTTTTTCCGCTCTACCGTGTCGCTGATGTAGTTGATCGCCGCCGTCTTGAGCACCGTGGCCACGTCCTGCGCCATGTTCGGCAGCGCGGTGTCGGGGCAGGCGGTGATGCACTCCATGCACTGCGTGCAGTTTTCCGCGATGTACACCGGCGTCTCCCGCCGCGCGACATACTTGGACTGCGTCAGGCCCGTGCCCGCGCCCATGACGCCCACGGAGGCAAACGCGCCCGCCGGCTGGTGATAACCCAGCCCCGCCCGGAATTCGCTGTCGAATTTCGCCAGACTCTGCACCGGAATGCGCGACTGTTCCGCCGGCATCGGCAGGCCGCCGCACGCCGTCCCGCAACCGGCCGTCGGCAGCAGGTCATGCTGGCCCAGCGGACGCACCGGTGGATTGCGCATCGATGACCGGTCCGGATCGGCGTAGTCCCCATACTTGATCTCCACCACCCGCGAAAAACCCTCGTTCATCACCGTCATGTTCGAGGACACCACCGCGTCGCCGAACCGCCCGAACTTCTTCTGATACTGCTTCTGCACGCTCTCGTGGAACTTCTCCTCGCTGATGCCGAATTCCTTGAGGAACGGGCTTACCCGGAAGAACGCCCCGAGAAACGAGTTGCCCTGCATGCGCAGTTGCAACTCGGTCTGTTTGGTCGCCTTGCGCGCAATGTCAAAACCGGGCAGGATGAACACGCGGATGTTGTTTTCCTTCACAAACTGCCGGTACTTCGCCGGAATGCGCGTCCACGCCGTCTCGGGCGAATCACTGGATTCCCACACAAACGCCCCGCCCTTCTTGAGCCCGTCCAGCGGGTTGGTATGCGTGAACGCCTTCGGGTCGCAGCACAGCACCACGTCCACGTGGTTCAATTCGCAGTTCACCTTGATGCGCTGCGGCGCCACGGTGAGGTAATAGTTGGTCGGCGCGCCCTTCTTCTCCGAGCCGTATTTCGGGTTGGCCATCACGTACAGCTTCTCGACCAGAAACCCGTCCTCGTCCCGCTCCCCGGCCCGCTCGGAAATATACTGGCCGAAATCCCCGACCAGCTCGCCGAGGTTCTTGCCGGTGGTGATCATGCCCCACCCGCCAATCGAGTGGAACCGCACCGCAATCGAGCCCTCCGGCAGCAACGACGGCGTGTCCTTGCTGATGACCGCATACGGATGATCCACTCCCAGCACGAAGAACGACTCGCCGTCCGCCGCGCTCCGTCCGTCCTTGCGGCGGCTCGTGCCCGTCGCAAACTCATACGCCCCCAACGTGTGCTCCGGCCGGAAATCCCGCGAGCCAATGCCATACGCACCCCGGAACAACCGCGGCGTTTCCGCCGGCGTCAGCGCCGGAATCGCGCCCCCGTACTTCACGGCCTCGTTGGCCTTGCCCAGCGCCACCCGGATGTCCCGCGCCAGCGGATTGTCCCCGGCCAGTCCTTCGTCCGTGCGTTCGAGGATGATGACGTTCTTCTTCCCGCGCAGCGCATTGATGACTGCCGCCTCGGGGAAGGGCCGGATCACGTTGATGTGAATCGAGCCCACCTTCGCATTGCGCTGCTCGCGCAGATAATCGCACGCCGCCTCGATGTTGTCCGCCGCGCAACCCAGCGAGACAAACACGGTGTCCGCATCCTCCGTCTTGTACTCGGTGATCAGCCCGTAGAAACGCCCGGTCAGGCGGCCAAACTCCGCATAGGCGGCCTCCAGAAAGCCCAGAATCGGCTCGTTGAAATTGTTCCGGCGCGCAACCACGCCGTTCATGTGATGCTCCTGGTTCTGCACCGGACCGAGCAGCACCGGGTTCTTCAAATCCATCATTTCCGGCACCCGGCGGCGCTTCGGGCCAAACAGCTCGCGTTGCGCCGGCGTCGGGCAGTCGATCAACTCATCCCCCGCCCCCAGGAATTCCCGCAGCAGTTCCGCCTCGGGCGCCAGATACATCCGCTCGGAGTGCGTCGTAAGCATGCCGTCCTGGATGTTCATCCCCGGGTTTAGCGCCAACTCGCTCACCTTGCGCAGAATGATCGCCTGATCGGCGCATTGTTGCGCGTCCTTGGACATCAGCATCGTCCAGCCCGTGTCCAGCGCGGCGTAAAAGTCATCATGGCCGCAGTGGACGTTCAGCGCGTGCTTGGTCAGCGCGCGCGCACCCACCTCCAGCACCATCGTCGAAAGCTTTCCGGGCGCGTGATAATACTGTTCCATCGCATACACGATGCCCTGGCCGGAGGTGAAGTTAACCGTGCGCCGCCCCGCCACCGCGTACGCCGTCGCGCCGCCCTGCGCCGCGTGCTCGCCCTCGGTCTCCACGGCAATCTTCTGCTGGCCCCAAACGTTCAGTTCCCCCTGCGCATACGACCCTTGATAAATTTCGCCGCCTTCGGTGGAAGGGGTGATTGGATAGAACACCCCGCCCTCGGTGACGCGCGTCTCCACATACTGCGTGACCAACTGGTTGCCATTACACGTGACGCGAATGCCCGGATATTTCGGCTTGTGCGCCGCCCGCGTGGATGCGGCGGCTTTGGGCGTGTTGGCACCTTGGGACTTGGGATCAGATTTCGCGTCAGCAATCATACTTAACCTTTTGTCGTTTTCAGGCTCGGTTCCGGCACCGGCGGGCAATCATAATCGAACATCGCCCGGGCGAAAGTCGCCGGACTGGAAAAAAAACGATACGGAGCCCCCCGCCAATACTCAAAGAAAATCCTCGCCCCCTCCAAACGCCAACGCGCACCCATCATTATCCGCGAAAAACACCCCCAAGCCCCCGCCTTCGCCGTTGAAAAACCGGCACGCCTGGAAAACCGCCAATTCGCCCCCGCCAATCAAATCGCCCCCACCCGGCTTCAAACTCCGACCTTGCCCGGAACCGCCACCGCCACCGGCGTCATCCAAACGCCCCACCCCCCGAAGTTCCGCGTCGTTTTCGCCCCAACCAACCGCAACACGCCAACCCCGTGAACGCCGTCACCGCCACACCCGCCTGAAAGACCCGGTCCTCATACACCAATGTCACCCGCCGGGCACCTGCCGGCAGGGCCAGAGCCTGAAATGCATGATTGGCCCGGAGCACGCGAACCGGCTGTCCGTCAATCGTCGCCCGCCACCCCGGATAATACGCCTGCGCCACCACCAGCATCGTCGCCGTCGGTGCTTCCACTTCCAATTCGATCCGTTCGGCGGAAAACCGTTGCCCCACAATCCGCGCCAGACGCTCCCCCGCCTCCACACCTGACAGACCACGCTGTTCCGCCATCAAGCCCCGCGCGTTCTCAGGCAGAAAAACCGTCGTCCGCGGATTGAAGTTCGTTGCGCGCAACCCGTGCAACGTCGCCTCCTCATCTGCAAACACCGGTGCCTGGCCAATGGTCACCAACGGCCGTGCGGTCCGCCGCGCCTCCCAATGGAAAATGTTGGTCGTCGAAGGCATCGCGGCAACCCCCGCAAAATCCAGCAACGGCTCAAGCTTCCGTCCGGGCGGCGCGAAGTAGAGCAGCGACCAAATCTGATGCGCCTCCCGCAGGTAGAGTGAGTAAAAGCCATCCGCAAAAGGCAACTGATCCAGCAGGTGACTGTCCGCAAACTGCGCCATCCGGTGGCAGAGATAATCATTTCCCGCATCCGGCACCATGCGCCGCAACAACACCTCATACGCGGGAGCCGGCGTCCACGCACGCAGGCCGCCGGGTGCAATCTCCACCCCGAGACCCGTTTGCTTCCAATGCTCCCGCAGCAAACCCGGCGCGTACAATTCCGGCTTGATCCCCGGATTCTGCTGGCCGGTGTGCGTCAACCCGTCGCCCGCAACCGCCAGCGCCAGTGCCAGCGCCAATCCCAGCCGCTGCACATGCGGCGACGGACGCCGCCACGCCAGTACCAACCCCAAAATCGCCGCCAGAAAAGACACCCGCCCGACCCCATGCTGCCAACTTGCCGAAAACGCCTCCCCGCGCAGCGGCAACCCATACGAACACGCCACAATCACCGCCGCCACCAGCGTCAACCCGACGCCCACCCCGATCACAACCCACCGGCTCCCCCGCTCGTCCGCCCGCCCGGGTGCCGCGAGGTGCGCCACCGCATACGCCGCCAGCAGTGGGAAACAAAACGTCGCCAGCACCACGAACTTCACCGGGAAACGGAAAAACCCCACCGGCGGAAAAACCTTCCGCAAAAACGGATACACCACCGTGTTGTCGCCCAACGCCAGGAGCAGACTCAGCACCAACAAACCTCCCAATAACCATGTCCGCCACTGCCGCACCAGTCCCACCCCCACCAAAGCCAGCGCCAGCACGCCAATGCCCGGATAATACGAGGTCGTCCAGTCCTGCCCCGCTTGGAAACACACCCCAACCGCGCTCGCAAACGTGCGAAAACGCGGCACCACCAGATTCGCCCAACCCCACGCCGGCATCGACCACATCGCCGCGTCCGCCTGCCCCGTGCTGCGATGCGAGTTTCGGAGCAACTCCAAAAACGGCGCCAGTTGCAATGCCGCCAACCCCGCCACAATCACCCCCGTGAGCGCCAGCCGACCCACCGCCCGCCGCCAGTCGCGCCCCGCCCGTCGTTCCTCCCGGCTCCAGCCGACCGCGAACAATCCCAACGTCCCCCAAGTGAACAGGATGATCTCCGGCGCGCCCGTCAACATCTGCGTCGCGCCCACCAGCGCGGCCGCCAGCACCGCCCTGCCGTCACCCCGGAAGGCGCGTTCGCCAAACAGAATCACCAGCGGCATCCACCCCAGCGCCGCGATGTTGTTCGGCCACATCAGGCAGTTGAGCGTCAGCCCGTTGAAGGCAAACCCCAGCCCCGCCACCGCCGCCGCCAGCCGGCTGCCCGTCCACCGTTCCGCCAGCAAATACATCCCCGCACCCGCCAGCACCTGGTGCAGCAGACAGAAGAGATTCAGCGACCACGGCAACGGCAGGAGCAGGTAGATCAACGAGCCGGGATAAAACACCAGCGTGTTCCACTGCGCCGCAAACGGCAGACCCATCATGCTCAGCGGATTCCACAGCGGAATTTCCCCCCGCCAGAAACATTCGCGATGATACGCCGCCAGCGGATAGCCAAAATACGCAAAGTCCCGGATGTAAAAACTCTCCCACCCCAGCAGAATCTTTGGATACGCCGCCGCCACCAACAGCATCAGCAACCCGACGAATCGACCCCGCGTCAGCCCCGCGGGCAGTTCGACGGCGGGCGAATTCACCGCCGCTGATGTTGTATGCGTGGTGATCGTCATGGCTGTCGCGGCGGCGGACAACCCGCCGCCCGGCGCCAGGCAGGGCACAGCGCGGCCGCGTCCAAGTGAAACAACTGCATCCTTCACCTATCGGGTCGCGGCGGCGGAACTTGACCGACGCCCCCGCCCGGCAACGAACCAACCCGCAATGCACCCCGCGCACGTGACGCCCGCGATCCCAAGTCCCGCGTGGAAGCGATCGTCGCGATACGCCAGCGCAACCCGGCTCCTTCCGGCCGGCACTGGCACGGCTTGAAACGCGTGATTGGCGCGCAGCACAGGAACCGCGCTCCCATTCACCGTCGCCCGCCAGTTCGGATGAAACGTTTGCGCCAGCACAATCACCGTCGGCGCACTGGCTTCAACTTCCAAATCCACGGCGCCAGCCCTCCAGCGTTGCTCCCCAAAACGCACCCCAGCACCCGCGGTGGCGGCGATTTTTCCCCGGGCGGCTTGAGGAAGGAAGACGGTCTGCCGGCCGTCAAACGCAGGGTTCGCCAGAGCGGCCAGCGTTTCTTCAGCGGGGGCAAACTCGATCCGCTGCCCGCCCGTGGCCGTGGGCAGCCAACCGGGACGAGACGTCCACTCGACGAATTTGCCCGGCGCGGTCAGGTGGCCCACTCCGAGAAAATCCAGCAGCCCGGCAGGCGGCGGATTCGTGCCTCCATACAGCAGGCGATGGATGTCCGCCTGTTCGCGCAGATAAAGCGAGAAGACCCCGTCCACCTTCGGCAGGCCGTCCAGAAGATTGCAGTTGTCGTACAACGCGACGCGCTTGAACAGATAGTCGCGCGACGGATCGTTGATCGAGCTGGTGTGCAACGCGAGCAGCGCATCCCGGCTCACCATCGCCCGCGCCCCGCCATGAATCGGCCGCGGCTCCAGTGCAACTTCGCGCGGCGCATAAATCCACGCTGCCGCCGTCGGGTTTTGCCACGGCGTATGGGTGAGGGCATCGGCCAGCAGGAGCAGCAGCAACAGACACGGCAGCGCCCGACCAGTCAGGGCGGGAATCGACCTCAAGGCATTGCACCCCGCTGTCCCACCCCCGCAGCCCACGCGCCGCAACGCCAACCCTGCTGCAAGAATTAGTACCAGCAGGATCGCCCGACTCAGGCCGCTCTGCCACGTCGCCGACCACACATCATCCGCGAGCGGATGAAGCCGGCCAATGGCAACAATCACCCCGATCAACCCCACAGCCGCGGCACCGATGACCAGCAGGGAGCGTTTGCCGGGTACCGCCTGCCCGACGGGCGCCGCCAGCAGTTGCGCCACGCCAAACCCCGCCAGCAGCGGCAGGGCAATGCTCGCTAGCAACACAAACTTCACCGGATAACGCATCACCTCGATCGCCGGGAAAAACCGGTGAACCCACCCGTAGAGCCCGCCCGCATCACCCAGCGCGAGCACCAGACCCGCAAACGTCACGACCGCCAGCCACGCCACCCGCCCGTCGCGCACCCGCATGGCTGCCCACACCGCCAGCACCAGCACGCCGATGCCGGCATAATACGAACTGGTCCAGTGCTGCGTGGTTTGCGCGAACACGCCGTGATGCGACGGAAACGCGCGGAACAACGGCACCAGCAGATTCGCCCAGCCCCACGCCGGCATCGGCCAGTCACTACCCGCATAGTTGCCGCCGCTGCGCTGGGACGCCCCGAGCAGCTCAAAGAAGGGCAGCAACTGCGGCGCCGCCAGCAACGCAACCAACCCCACCACTGCAATTCCCCGCCCGCCGCCCGCCAGCAGGCGGCGCGCCCACCCGGCCTCCAAGACCCGCGCCTCCACCAGCCACAAACCGCCGATCACCACCCACGTGAGCAGGATGACCTCCGGCGCGCCCGCCAGCATCTGGAGCGCGCCCACACAAGCGGCAGGCACCAGCGCGCGGCCGCCCTCCCGGACGGCCCGCCCGGCCAGCAATACCAGCCACGGCAGCCAACCCAGCGCGGCGATGTTGTTCGGCCACATCAGGCAATGCAGGGTCAGGCCGTTGAACGCAAACGCCACGCCCGCCACAGCCGCCGCGAGCGGTTGCCTCGTCCAGTGCGCGGCCAGCGCATACATGCCCGCGCCTCCCAGCACCAGATGGGCCAGACAGAAGACATTCAGGGACCACGGCAGCGGCAACAGGAGGTAAAGCAGCGACGGCGGATACAGCGTGAGCGTGTTCCACTGCGCCAGCAGCGGGAGGCCAAAGTTGTTCAGCGGATTCCACAGCGGCCACTCGCCGCGCCAGAACGCCTCCCGATGAAACTGCGCCAGCGGCAGACCGAAATACCCGAAGTCGCGGAAAAAGAACGTCTGCGAACCCACGAGCACCCCCGCGAACAGCAAACCCGTCACCAGCGCCAGCAGCACCGTAAACCGCCCGGGCGTGATCCAGTCTCCCGGCGCGCCAGCCGCCCCGCCGCCGGGTTCGCTCGCGCTGTCGCCCTCAAGCTTCGCCCCGGTTTCCCGATGCAAGACTGGCTCCCTCGGGCAACCCGCCGGTTCCAGCCGCAGGCGGAACCAAGGAAAGACCCCGCGCAGCCACGCGGTCGGGCGCAGCGCAGCATAGGCGGCATTTTTGAAGCTCGTCATCCGGCGGTCAGTTGGTATATCGGTCGAATCACATGATTTCTCGCCAGGAATTCTACGAGCAGCGCGCCCCCCACCGCGCCCGCGAAAACGCGCGGTTTTACCACCGGCTCGTCAACCGCTTCTTCGCCTACGTCGTGCCTCCCGGACAACGGGTGCTCGAAGTCGGTTGCGGCCTTGGCGACCTGCTGGCGGCGGTGCGCCCGGCCCGCGGCGTCGGCGTCGATTTCAGCGCGGCAGCCCTCGAACAGGCCCGCCAGCGGCATCCGGAACTGGAATTCGTCCACGCCAGCGCCGAGTCCTTCGGGACGGGCGAAGCGTTTGACTACATCCTGCTGTCCGACCTCGTGAACGACCTCGCGGACGTGCAACTGGTGCTCGAACGGCTGCGCGCCCTGTCCCATCCCCGCACCCGGCTGGTGGTCAGCTTCTTCAACAACCTCTGGCGGCCCGTGCTCGGGCTGGCGGCCCGGCTCGGCTTCAAGGGGCCCACGATGCTCCAGAACTGGCTCTCCGCCGGCGACATGCGCAACCTCCTCCGGTTGGCGGGCTGGGAGGTCATCAACCAGCAAACCCGCATTCTCTGGCCCGTCCAGACCCCCCTGCTCGACCTCCTGTTGAACCGCTGGCTCGCGCCCCTCCTGTCGCCCTTCTGCCTTTCCGTCATTCTAACCGCCCGGCCCAAGCCGCTGGCGGCCGTCCGCCGCGAGTTCACCTGCTCGGTCGTAATCCCGGCGCGCAACGAAGCCGGCAACATCGAGGCCGCCGTGCTGCGCACCCCGGAAATGGGCCTCGGCACCGAAATCATTTTCATCGAGGGCCACTCCAAGGACAACACCTGGGAGGAAATCCAGCGCGTCGCCGCCAAGTATCCGCAGCGCAAGCTCAAAATCCTCAAGCAGCAGAGCAAGGGCAAGGGCGGCGCCGTGCGCGAGGCGTTTGCCGCGGCGACCGGCGACATCCTGTTCATCCTCGATGCCGACCTCACCATGCCGCCAGAGCAGTTGCCCAAGTTTTACGAAGTGGCCCGCTCCGGACAGGGCGAGTTCGTCAACGGCGTGCGGCTGGTTTATCCCATGGAGGAGGAGGCGATGCAGTTCCTGAACATGATCGCCAACAAGCTCTTCGGCATCGCCTTCACCTGGCTGCTCGGCCAACCCGTCAAGGACACCCTGTGCGGGACCAAGGTCCTGTTCCGCGCCGACTACGAGGCCATCGCGCGCAACCGCTCGTACTTTGGCGACTTCGATCCCTTCGGCGATTTCGAACTCCTCTTCGGTGCCGCCAAGCTGAACCTGAACATCGTGGACCT
>CAZUUP010000110.1:0-12327 GCA_964623105.1 uncultured Akkermansia sp. | reverse complement strand
TCAGCCGCGTCGAATCCCTTTTCAACCTCCGCTCCGAAGCCGCCGCCGCCTGACCCCACCCCGGGGCAAGCCGGCATTTCCTCCCGCGTTCCGGGCTGCGGTAACTCCTCACCGCTTTAACGCAGGCGACTTCCCGGCATTGCACCCCACACCGACCCGAACCCGCCCACGCCCCTTGCTGGTGCGGGGCGCGGACGGATGACTTCCGCGTTCAGCTTCCGTGTTTCCTCCCGGTTTCATCAGCCCCTCATCGCCCCCCTCGATCCAGCGAGAACCTGAAATGGAACCTGCCCACCCCGGAAACAACTGCGCGGTTCCAATCCCCCAAACGGCGCACCGCAGCGCGCTGCCATCCTGAAAACCCACGGAAAAAAATCCCCCCGCCTCCTTCCCCGACTCCCACAAATCTTAATCTTTCCCTCCACCGACAGCCCCGTCACTCACCCGCCACTGCTACCGCAAATAATCCATCAGCGACTGCCGGAACACCGTCGCCCCGCTCTGCAAAGCCACCTGAAACGCATTCTGCGCCTGGTTCAACTGCACCAGCGTCGTCGCCAGATCCGCATCCACCTCGTTGGAGACCAATCCCTCCACCGCGCTCTTCCGCTGCCGGATCACGGCCCCCTCCGTCTCCAGCCGCGATTGCATCGCCGCGTTGGTCCCGAGATTGAACACCAGATTGTCCTCGTCCTTCCCCAACGCCGGCCGGTCCGTCGCCGCCACCGCCGCCGTGTCCCCGGCCAGCAGATTGTTCTGCAGCGAGATCAGGTGGTTGAACAAATCCGCGCCCGTCCGCGGATCCGCAATCAGCCCGTGCGGACCCGTGCCGCTCGTGTTGGCCCCCGGCACCTGCGTCGAGAATGTCACCCCTTCCGAAATCTCATGCTCGGGCAGATTCTCGTTGCCCTGATACGTCACCCCCGTCACCGCCCCGCTGGCATCCGTGGTCATGACAAACGGCGCCGTGTCGCTCTTCGTCCCGGCAAACAGAAAATCTCCCCGGTTCTTCGTGTTCGCCACGTTCACCGCGCTCTTGATCAACTGCGTCACCTCGTTCGCAAACACCCGCAACTCCTGCGGCGATTTCACCCCGTCCGCCAGCGTCGCAATCTCGCTCGCACGATCCGACACCGATTTCAGCGAACGCATCGCCGTGAACGTCGCCTCCCCCAACTCCCGCTGCCGCACAATGTTCTGCTCATACTGGCCGAACTTCTCCCCCTCCGCCTGCAAATCCAGCACCCGCCGCATCGCCGCCGGATCGTCGGACGGCGCGGTGATCCGCTGCCCCGTCGCCGCCTGGCTCTGCAACTTCTGCTGCCGCACTGTCAACTGGTTGAGCTGGCCGATCAGGTTCGTCGGCAGGGAATTGGCTGTGACTCGCATGGCTTGGCTCCGTTCAATTCAGGCTCACGCACCCAGGTTGATCGCCGTCTCTAACATCCCGTCAACGATGTTGATCACCCGCGCCGAGGCCTGATAGGCATGTTGAAAACGCATCATGTCGGTCATCTCCTCGTCCAGCGACACCCCGCTGACCGACTCGCGCTGCCGGGTCAGCATCCGCTGCACGACGTCCTGGTTCGCCAGTTGCCCGTTCACCGTCGCCAGCGACTGGCCCAGATCGCCGACTGTCATCGCGTAGTGCTCGGAAAAAGTCTGGTTCGTCAATCCCGCCACCTTCTTGTCCGCCAGTTGCGCCAGCGCCAGCGCCACGGAGTTGTCCCCCGCCGCGCCCGCCACGCCCGCCGCCTGGACCGACGCCGGACTGGACGCCACCGCCGGGTTCACCCGCAGTGTCGCGGCCGTGGAACCCGTGAAGAAATTCTGCCCCGTTGTTCCGTCCAACCCGAAGCCCGCGCTGTAAATCGTGTTCACCTCGGTCGCAATCTCGGACGCGAAAAGATCCAGTCCCGCCTGCAATCCCGCCAGGCCGTTGTCCCGCGCGTTGATCGACCCCTGCACCCGCCCGCCACCCGCGGTGACCGCCGCGCCACCCGTCACCGTTCGCAGCAGCATCTGTCCGCCGCCGGCATCGTAGGTCTCCAGCGTGTCCTGCACCGCGGCGCCCGCAACCAGCGTCACCCCGCCGATCTCCAGATCCACCGCGCCGTTGGTGTTCTGCGTCACCGTCACCTTGGCCAGCGTCGCCAGTTCCTCGAGCTTTTGCCCCCGCAGGTCGCGCAACTCATTGGCCTGCCCGCGCCCACCCAGTTCCGCGTCCATGATCTGCCGGTTCAAATCCGCGATGTCCGTCAATGCCGTGTTCACCTTGGCCACATCCGTCTCCAGCGAATTGTTCAGCAGATTGCGCACGTTCGTCAGCCGCGTGGCGGTCTGGTTCAACTGCGCCGTGAAATCCTGCGCCTTGGCCAGCACCACCTGCCGCTGCGAGAGCGAACTCGGATTGGTCGAAAGCGCCTGAAACCCCTTGAACAGCTCGACCAGCCGCGTGGAGAGCCCGTTCTGACCCGCTATCCCCCCCGCCGCCTCCGGCCCGTTGGCCCCCGCGGTCCCGCGGCTGATTTCCTGCCCCAACCCGCCCTCGGCGTACTGCAATCCCTGCTGCTCGGCCTCCAGCGCACCCCGCACACTCGATTCATTCTGGATCTGCTCGTCCAGCAGTGCATCCCGGATTTGCTGGATCGCCACCACCTCCACCCCTGTGCCCTGCGGACCCAGCGTCGGGTCCGTGATCGGGGAGGACGAGCGCAGCATCACCCTCTGCCGCGCATAGGCCGGGTTGTTGACGTTGGCCAGATTCTGCCCGGCAATTTCCATGCCCTGCGAATTGCTCCGCAGCGCACTCGACGCCACCTCCAGATTGCCAAATAAGCCGAGCATAATCGCGCCTCGTTCAGCCCACCGCCTCGTAGATCGGCCGCGGCTGCGCCGGCGCCGGCGCCTTGCGCCCGTAACCGTTGTACACCAGCGGATCGCGGCTCGGGAACAGCGTGTTGATCAGCCGCTGCATCATCTCCACCGACCGGCTCAACAGCAGATGGTTCTGCCGCACCCGCTGCTGCACCCGCACCAGCAACTGGTTGTTTTCCTCGACCAATGCCTGCACCAGCGGCCGGTAATCCGGCGGCAGGTCGCCCAGCAACGCCTTGAAACCCGTGTCCGCCGGTCGCAGCAGCGCCCCCGCCAGCATCCGCCGGCACTGTTCGCGGTGCGCCCGCGCCTCCCGCAACACATCTGCATGTTGCTCGATTCGCGAGACGATCTGGTACATCTCGTCCGTGGCCCGCGCCATGATGTATTCCTGCTGCTGGTCCAGCAGCGCCAGCATCTCGCCGTACTGCTGCAATTCGTGCCGCATCGCGGCGATCAGGGATTGCAAATGTCTAGTCATGAAGCGGTGATTCGGCCGCCGGCAGGGACGCCAGCGCAGCACGGGGATGAGGGTGGAGATCCAGCTGGCGGCCCAACTGGTTTTGCAATGACGTGGCCAGGCCAAAGGCACCCGTCTGGCTGATGCTGCCCGCCAGATTCTGGTTAACCATGTCCTGATAAATCGAGGTGTTGACCACCCCGGGGCCTTCCTTGGTCTTGAACATCGGCGCGCGCACCTGCTCGAGAATCTTCCGCAGAAACACCGCCTCAAATTCCCGGCAGGCCCGGTCCAGCTTCTCCGCCGTGTCCGGACCCTTCGGCCCGCCGGACAGCCCGGCGTCCAGCCCCGGCAACTGCGACTCGGGCCACGCGGTGGTGGGCAATGGTAAGGTGTGCAATGTCATGGCTCAGCGAAGCATCAATTCCGCGTGCAACGCGCCGGCCTGCTTCATGGCCAGGAAAATCGACATCATGTCCCGGGGCGTCACCCCGAGTGAATTGAGCGCCGCCGCCACCTTCTCGACCGTCGGCAGGTCCGGCAGCGCGATCAACGACGACTTCTGCTCGCTCATCTTCGTGTCCGTCCGCGGCGTCACCGTCGTCGTCCCCTGCCCCAGCGGCGCCGGCTGCGACACCTCCAGCGTCGAGGCAATGTTGATCGTCAGGTTCCCGTGCGACACCGCGCAGCTTGAAATCCGCACCCGCGCCGTCGCCACGATCGTCCCCGTCCGCTCGTTGATGATGATCCGCGCCGGAATGTCCGGCTGCACCTCGATCGCCTCCACCCGCGCAATGAACCCCACCAACTCCTCCTCGCGGCCCGCCGGCACCTGCACCCGCACCGTCGTCGAATCAATCGACTTCGAACTCCCGGGAAACTTCTCGTTGATCGCCTCCGCCATCCGCGCCGACGACGTGAAATCCGGCTCGCGCAACAGCAGCTCGATGTGCCGTTCCCGCATCACCTGCGTCGGAATTTCCTGCTCCACCAGCGCCCCCCCGACGATCTGCCCCACCGTTGGATGATTCTTCTGCACCGACGCTCCGCCACCGCCGTCCGTCCCCCCGGACACGCCGCCCACCGTGATCGGTCCCTGCGCCACCGCATAAACTTTCCCGTCCGCCCCCATCATCGGCGTCTGCAACAGCACCCCGCCCACCAGCGACTTCGCATCCCCGATCGACGACACCACCACATCCAGCTTCGCGCCCGATTTCTTGAACGCCGGGATCTGCGCCGTGATCATCACCGCCGCGACATTTTTCGAAGTCAGGGCCACCGGCGGCACATTGATGCCATACCGCTGGAGCAAATTGGCCATCGACTGCACGGTGTAAATCGGGTTCTTGTCCCCGTCCCCCGCCAACCCAACCACCAGGCCGTAGCCAACCAGTTGGTTCTCCCGCGCCCCCGCGATCATCACCAAATCCTTCACCCGCGAACCGCCCGCCACCGGTTGCACCGCCAGCAATAAAATCACCAACAGCCACGCCGTCACCGGACGCACCACCGACCCGCGCCGGCCGCGACCCGCCTTCCGGCGCGCAAACTCCCCCGGCCCCACCGGAGCCTCGATCAGGTCCAGCAGCCCGCGCGTGCGCCACGCCGCTCCCGCCCCCCGCAGCGCCCGGCCCAGTCCTGGCATCAGTGATTTCCAGTTTGGCAGCATAATTCAAAACGGGCTGATCTTGTCCCACGCCCGGGTGAACCAACCCCGCTTCTGCGAGTCCGCCACCCCGCCCTTCGACACAAACTTGATCGTCGCATCCGCCACATTGAAACTCAGCACCGTGTTCGCCGTGGTCACGTCCTCCGAACGCACCGTCCCCCGCAAGATCGCCTCCTGCGTCTCCCCGCTGAACGACGTCTCCCGCCGCCCTTCAATCACCAGGTGACCGTTCGGCAACACCTCCGTCACCCGCACCGCCACCCGCGTGTTGATGCTCTCCGAGTTGTTGATCGATCCGCCCCCGTCAAAATCCTTCGCCCCCGAAAACTTCAACGCCGGATACTGCCCACCCTTGGTCAACAACCCGCTGGCCCCCGGACCGTACAGAAAGCTCGCAATGCTGTAATCCGCGCTCGATTTGCGCGCTGTCTTGGTACTGTTCTCCTTCCGCGCCGTGTTGGTCTCCTGCACGATGATCGTGATGATGTCTCCCACGTTGCGCGCCCGCCGGTCCGCGAACATCGACGCCGGCTGGTCGGTCTTCCACAAAGACTGCGCCCAGGCCGACGACGTTCCGCCTGCGACCAGCACCGCGGCCAGCGCCGCAAGCTTACAGAGTAACGAGAATGGTTTGTTCATTGCGCACCTTGCCGTGAAACTCGCGTTTCGTTTGTAAATTCCTCACCCGTACAATCTGCCCGGGAATCCCGTCCTCGAGCACCTCCACCTTGATCGACACGCTCAGCGCGCCATCCTGCACCAGCGCCTCTGCCAGGCTGCCGCGCAACACCACCGGCCGCACCCGCACCGCCCGGGCGGCCAGGGGCTGGCCCGCCGGCACATACTCCCCCAACTCCAGCGTGTCGTCCTGCGTCGCCACTTCCGTCAGCGGATCGCGCAACGTCAGCACATCCCGTCGCTCCGTCCCCAGGTCCGCCTCCCGCAACTTCATCCCGCGCTTGAGCGCCGACCGCGCCACCAGCACATCCCGCATGATCCGCGCCTGCAAAAACAACTGCCAGCCACCCACCGCCTCCTGGGCGGTCCGCAGCTCAAACCGCACAATGAAATTCGGGCTGATTCCCGTCGTTGGCAGATCCAACACCCGCAACGTGAACGGATCATCAGGTATGTTCACCGCCGTCCACGGCCGCATCAGCCGCAACTCCAGCTCCCCGCGCTCCTTCACCTGCTCGCGCTGCAAGGCGTCGGTCAGATACTGCTTCAACTCCGCCTCCTCCAGCATCCGCATGCGCCGGATCACCCGCACCTGCGTCCCGCCCACCCACGCCCGCCCCGCCAAGTCCGGCACCTGCCGCGCCACCAAGTCCGCCACTTGCGCCCGCGAATAAGTCAGCATCTGCCCCGGCCCCGGCGCCGCCGCGATTCGCAACTGCGGCAGGCTCACGGGCGGGTTCGCCACCACGATCTGCGGCAAAAACACCCCGCCGCCATCGACCTGCACCGTCGCCGGCAATTCCAACGTCCCCGCCCCGCCGCCGACCGCCCCGGGCAAACCGCCCGGAACCTCGGCCGCCATCACCACCACTGCACCCAGGCTGAAAAGTAAAACGGCGCCGGACCGGAACATCCGGCGCCAGGGGTTTACCAGCCGCGGATCCCGGTGCCGGCAGGCAGGACCATTGGGATTCCGCAGTTGGCAAAATTTGGCAATCAGTTTCATCAGCGGCGCAGGTTGTTGCTCAGCTGCATCATCTCGTCCGCCGCCTGTACGGCCTTCGAATTGATCTCATACGCGCGCTGGGCCACCATCATGTGTACCATTTCCTCCACCACCTTCACGTTGGAGAGTTCCAGATAGCCCTGCTGCACCTCCCCGTAACCATTCTCCCCCGGACTCCCCGCCTCCGGCGTGCCGGACGCGGCCGTCTCCTTGTACAGATTGCGCCCGATGCTCTCCAAGCCCGCCGGATTGGCGAACCGCACCGTCTGAATCCGGAAATTCGTGCTCCCCGTCGCGTTCTTCAAAGTCACTTCCCCGTTCGGCGCAATTGAGACCGCATTCGTCCCCGCAGGAATCGGCTGGAATCCCCCCTGCAACACCAACCCCTCGCTCGTCGTCACCCGCCCGTCCGCCGCCGTTTTGAACGCCCCGTCCCGCGTATACGCCCGCGTCCCGTTCGGCAATTGCACCTCGAAAAAACCATCCCCCTGCAACGCCAGGTCCAGCCGCTCGCCCGTCTGTGTCAACTCGCCCGTCGTGAAAATCTTCGAGGTCGATATCGGCCGCGATCCATGCCCCACCTGCAATCCCGTCGGCAACTGGCTTCCCCCGCCCTGCTCCGATCCCGCCATCCGCGGCGTGTGGTACAACAAATCCTGAAACTCAATCTTGCTCTTCTTGAACCCCGTCGTGTTCACGTTCGCCAGGTTGTTCGAGATCACATCCAGGTTGAGCTGCTGGGATTCCATCCCGGCCGCCGCAGAATACAAAGCGCGTATCATATCAGCAGTTCCTCAGGTTCAATTCGCGGCGCCCAGCTCCGAGATCGCCCGGTTGATCCGGTCATCATGCAACTGGATCATCCGCTGGTTGGCTTCGAAAGTCCGCATGGCCGACATCAGGTGCGCCATCTCGATCACCGGCTTCGAGTTCGATCCCTCCAGCACCCCCTGCCGCACCACCGCCTCCGGCAATTCCACCTTTTGCAGCTCCGGATTTGTCGCCAGGTAAAAACCGCCCCCCACCCGCGCCAGCTTCTGCTCGTCGTCAAATCCCACCACCCGCAACCGGCCCTTGACCTCTTTCCCCTGGCTGATCTCCCCCTTCGCTGAAATCGAGATGGGCGACGGATTCTTCAAATCCACCTGGATCGGCCCGTTGTCCCCCAGGACCGGATAACCATGCTTGGTTTCCAACTGGCCCGACGCCGTCACATGAAACTCACCGTCCCGCGTGTAGCCCGTCTGGCCATCCGGCAACTGCACCTCGAAAAACCCCTTGCCCTCGATCGCCAGATCCGTCTTCCCGCCCGTGAACCGCATCTCCCCCTGCGAAAAATTGGTCGTCACTCCCACGCGCGGTATCGCAAACGGCTGCGCCGCCGCCCCGGGCCCGCGCCCCGCCTGCATCATGCCCGCCTGAACCGCGGAAAAGGAAAGCTCCTGCCGCTTGAAACCCGGGATGGAACTGGCCGCCATGTTCTCGGCCAAAACCTCCTGCCATTGATTGGCCGCCGTGATCCCGGCCGCCGCGTGGTACATGCTGACGTTCATTGCCCGCCTGCAAAGCACCACCCATGCCACCACCGTCACCACGCGATTTTAAAGGCCTTTTCGCAAACCCCGCCTCAACCCCCGGCACATCCTGCCACCCCCGCCCCGGTCAATTCTGCCGGTTGCCCCGCCCCACCACCCCCAAAAAAGGCGAACGCCGGGTGATCCACCCGGCGTTCGCCACCTCACAAATCCGCCCAAATCTGCGTTCCCAGAAACCCTCCGCGGACACCGTCGCTCAAATCATCCCGAAAGGACCCTGCATCCCAACCGCCAAGCCAGTTTGACCGCTATCGCTCGCCAACCCGCGTGTGCGCCGTTCAGGCAGCATCGGGTCGGCACACCACCCAAACGCAAAACTCCCAACCCGGTCACCGGCAGCTCAAGCGACTTCGCAAACCGGCCCTCAGACAATCCCCTCCAGAATCGTCGGCAGATGCTCCAGATTGCGCTTCAAAACCAGGCGCTTGTCATCCAGTTCCACCTCCCCGCGCGTCGGATAGAGGATGTTCCACCCGCTTGAATCGACCCAGTCCTGAAAACTCACTTCGCCCGGATTGCCACTGTCACCAATCTTCGAATACCGCGTCAACCGGTCCGCCAGTTGCACCGCCGCCACCAGTTCCGGATGCAACACCGCCCGCTCCGGCTGGTGATGAAACCGCGCCGCCTCGATAAGAACATCCGGCAGATTGTGATACTCCAGATACAACCCGCCCAACTCCGCGTGATCCATCCCCAGTACCGCATTTTCCATCTCCAGCAAATCCCCCGGCTCCTCCCGCAACCGCTGCTGGATCACCGTGAAATGCCCCGGAAACATCGAGGCCATCGCAATCTTGCCCACGTCGTGAATCAATCCCGCCACGTAATCCGCCTCATCCCCCGTGGACTTCTCCGCGTTCAGAATCTCCCGCGTCAAAATCGCCGTGCTGATGCAATGCTGCCAGAACTGCCGCCATCGAAACTGCGTCTTGCCCGCAATCCGTTGAAAATCCTCGATGATCGGCGTCACCGTCGCCAGTTGCCGGATCTGCCGCACCCCCAGGTAAAACACCGCCTCCTCGATGCTGTTGATCCGCGAGTTGAACCCGTAATAAACCGAGTTCACCAGCCGCAGCAACCGCGCCGTCAGGCTCGGGTCCCGCCGGATCACCTCCGATATTTGCGACGTATAACCATTGTCCGCACTCAACAGCTCACGCAACGCGCTGTTGATGCTGCCCAATGAGGGCAACCGGGGGCAATTGCGGAGCCGCTGTTCGATATCCTTTCGATCCAACGGTCCCGCCGTTTTTGAAGCAGCAGGGGTCAACACATCCATATGTCTCTCCTCCTATCGACACACCCCGCTGAAAATTAACCCGTCAACCCACGGTTTTTTTGCCGTCCACAAGCACTCATTCCCATCCCCAAACCCCCGCGCTTCAACCCCTTCCCCGGACACGACCAGTTCACCCACACCACCCACCATCCCGCCCACGCTTTTGTCATTTCAACTCAAGCGCACCGCCCAATCTGCCGAAATCCTTTCCAACAATGATTGATCTCCTCGCCGAGCTCACCTCCACGGCCGCCACCAGTGCCTTCAGCACCATGGCCGACTGCCAGCTCGCCGCCGACCCCGCCGGCGACCTCTCGCTCGGCGGCGAACGCTGCATCACCAGCACCGTTCACTACACCGGCCCCGTCTCCGGCGTGCTCCACCTCCACGCCCCCAGCCGACTCGCCCATCACGTCAGCGCCACCCTGCTGGCCCATCCCCGCTCCGCCGAAGTCCCCGACGACCTCGTCGCCGACACCATCGGCGAATTCACCAACATGGTCATCGCCAAAATCCAGTCCCGCCTCAACGACCGCGGCACCCCCTGCGTCATCTCCCCGCCCCAGATCGTCTGGCACCCCGCATTCACCCCCCAGGCCACCCCCGGCCCCCGCTGCCGCACCCTCCCTTTCACCTGCAAACACGGCCTCATGGTCATCGAACTCATTCTCCAGTGACCCCGCCAACTCATTAACCGTATGCCCCCAAAAATCCTCACCGTGGACGACAGCAAAACCATCCGCATGATCGTCTCCAAAGCCTTCAAAGGCTACGACTGCTCCATCCTCGAAGCCGCCAACGGCCTCGAAGGCTACAATCTCGCCTCCAAGGAAAAACCCGACCTCATCATCCTCGACATCACCATGCCCGTCATGGACGGCTACGAGATGCTCAACCGCCTCCGCGCCGATCGCGACCTCAAGCAGATCCCCGTCATCATGCTCACCGCCGAGGTTGGCCGCGACAACGTCATCAAGGTCGCCAAACAGGGCGTCCGCGACTACGTCGTCAAACCCTTCAAAGAAGACCTCATCGTCGAGCGCGTCGGCCGCGTTGTCGAACTCAAGCTCCGCACCGCCACCGCCACCCGCTCCCGCAAATACGACGAACCCCTCAAGCTCGTCGTCCTCGACGACAAACCCGCCATCGCCACCCAGATCGCCACCGGCGTCGCCGACACCAAGTGGGAGATCATCCCCAAAAACCTGCCCGCCGAAGCCATCGAATTCTGCCACCAAAACCCCGTGGACGCCCTCCTCGTCAGCCTCAGCCTCCCCGAGGATGCCGCCTTCACCACCTTCGAAACCCTTCGCGCCACCGAGAAAACCCGCGCCCTCCCCATCTTTGGCCTCAGCGTCAAAACCGCCACCGACGAGCAAAACCGCGCCCTCCACCTCGGCTTCTCCGCCCTCATCAACAAGCCCATCGACCTCGACGACCTCAAACTCAAAATCTCCCGCACCCTCAACCTCGACACCTCCCCCAAATTCTTCCGCGAACAACGCGGCGTCCTCATCCTTTCCCTGCCCACCGGTTTCAATCCCATCATCGCCAACGAAATCTCCGGCCACCTCAAAACCAAGCTCGCCTCCGCCGTGGACGCCGGCATCAACCGCCTCGTCCTCGACCTCACCACCGCCCGCGTCGTGGACATCACCCTCATCCGCCTCGCCATCGAAGCCGCCCAGACCGCCGCCAGCCTCTCCATCCAGCAACGGGTCGTCGGTTCCGCCAACCTCATCAAGGACTGCAAAAACTATGAAGAAGCCAAGGACTGGCAATTCGCTCCCACCGTCGATGAAGCCATCGCCGCCTTCGATCACAAGGAGCCTGTCACCGCAGCCCCGCCCGCACCCGCTGCGGCGCCCACTGCCACACCGGCTCCTGAAGCGATCGCTGCTTAATTCCCTCCCCGGCCTCTTCGCCGCCCTTGCCCTGGTCGCCACCACCCACGGTGCGCCGGACTATCTCCCGCGCCTTGGCCCCGTCCCCCTCCGCCTCGCCGCCGCCCGGCCCGTGACTCCTGTTGAAACTCTCCCCCGCCTCCCCGTCCCACCCGCCGCACCCGACATCCCCATCCAACCCCCACCCGCCCCCGCCACCACCCGCGTGGACACCGCCAATCCGCCCGAAGCCCTCGGCCCCTTTGAAATCGTCGGCCCGCCCGCGCCACCCGCCGCCGCCAATCCCGACCCCACCCCGCCCGCCTCGGTACCCCCAACTCCCCCGCCCCCGCGCGCCAACGTCAACCAACTCCTCACCACCTTCTTCACCACCGTTAGCACGAACGCACCCGCCACCACCGTCATCGCACCCTTCGGCTTCACTCCGCCGGTCACCACCCCCACCCCGTCCAGCCGCGCCGTTTACGAAAAAACCCCCTGACAATTCCACATGAACCCAAACGAACCAACTCTCACCTCCCCCGACTCCAGTTGCACCCCTTTGCGTTCCGTGCGCCCACTAACCGCCGCCCACGCAACGCACCGCCTGTTCGCCACCCTCCTCCTGCTCCCCGCGCTTCTCGTCGCCACCCTCCAACTCAACGCCGCCGACTACCCCATCCCCCCCGCCCCCAAACGCTCCCTTTTCCCCGCCCCACCCCGCCCACCGGTCGTGGACCCCGCATCGGTCTCCAACCCCGCCACCTCTCCCGCTCGCGGCGCCGTCCCCCCCCCCGCCCTCAAACCCCAACCCCCCCCCCCCCTTCGCCCCCCCCCCCAAACCCCCCCCCCCCGCCCCCCCCCCCCCCTCCCC
>CAZUUP010000109.1:0-12370 GCA_964623105.1 uncultured Akkermansia sp. | reverse complement strand
GCCCGTGACGTCGTCCGCGGCTGCCCCCCCGAATGGGTCCGCGGCATCTACGACTTCGCCGCCCTGCCCGACCTCACGTTCTTCTTCAAAGCCCGCCTCGAAGTCTCCCTTCAACGCATTCTCGACGGCCGCCCGGAACTCAAATACTTCGAGGCCGGCATGGACCTCAACCTCTCCACCGACCCCTACGAAAGCTTTCGCATCTTCCAGGGCCGCATCCTCGAGCAATATCTCGCCATGAGCACCGAGTTCAAATTCCTCATCATGGACGCCAACCAGCCCGTCGAGCCGCAGCAAAGCGTCGTCCGCCAGCTCGTCACGACCCGCATCAACCTTCGCACCTTCGCCGCCGGCAAACCTACCGACACGCGCACTACCGCCCTCTGACCCACTCTCTCTCCCCAGCGATGAAACGCCCACCCCGCACCCCAAAAACCCCGTCTGCACCGCCCGCGGAGACGCCCCGGGTTATCGCGCCCAAACCCAGCCCCAAACGCTTCTACGGCCACGGCATCACCGGCGTTGAACTCGAAAAACTCGCCGGCAAACTCGTCGTCATCGAAGGGGCCGACGGCTCCGGCCGTTCCACTCAGATCGCCCGCCTCGTGGACTGGCTCGAAGTCACCGGCCACGCCACCGTGCAGGTCGGCCTCAAACGCTCCACCCTTGTCAGCGAGGAACTCGATCAGGCCCAGCAGGGCAACATTCTGAGCCACACCACCATGGCGCTTTTCTACGCCACCGACTTCGCCGACCAGCTCGAACACATCATCCTCCCCTCCCTCCGCGCCGGTTTCATCTTTCTCGCCGACCGTTACATCTACACCCTCATGGCCCGCGCCATGGTTCGCGAAATCGACGAGGAATGGCTCCGCAACCTCTACAGCATTGCCCTCGCCCCCGACGCCGTCTTCTACCTCAACGTCTCCCCCGAGCAACTCGTCCAGCGCAACTTCGCCAAAAACCACTCCCTCGACTACTGGGAAAGCGGCATGGACCTCGGCCTCTCCCGCGACATGTTCGACAGCTTTCTCAAATACCAGAGCCTCGTCGAACAACGCTTCCGCCGCCTCCAGGCCATCTACGGCTTCGAAATCATCGACGGCCACCGCAACCCCGACCAGATCCACGCCGAACTCCAGCAAAAGCTCGCCCTCGTCCTCGCCGGCCGCTCCTCCTAGCCAGTTCGCCCGCTTCCGCAAATCACCCCAACCCGCCAACCGCATGACCGAATCCGCCAGCAAATCCGAGTACTTCATCGGCGTTGATTTCGGTGGCACCAAAATCCTCGCCGGCGCTTTCACCCATTCCCTCCACTGCCTCGGCACCGCCAAGACCAGCACCAAGGCCGAGCGCGGCCCCGAGGCTGTCATCGAGCGCATCGCCCGCTGTATCCGTGACGCCATCGATGAATGCGACCTCAATTTCAAGCAGATCAAGGGCGTCGGCATCGGTGCCCCGGGCGCCGTCGATCCCGAAACCGGCACCGTCATCTTCGCCCCCAACCTCCGCTGGAAGGACGTCCCCCTCAAAAAGGACCTCGAAAAAATCCTCGACCTCCCCGTCTTCCTCGAAAACGACTGCAACATCTGCACCCTCGGCGTCCACGAGGCCGAACTCGAAGCCAAACCACGCCACGCCTGCGGCATCTTCATCGGTACCGGCATCGGCGGCGGCCTTATCCTCGACGGCAAGCTCTACTCCGGCTTCAACCGCACCGCCGGCGAGATCGGCCACATGGTTCTCGAAGTCGGCGGACCCAAGTGCGGCTGCGGCAACAAAGGCTGCTTCGAAGCCCTCGCCAGCCGCACCGCCCTCTTCCGCCAAATCCAGACCGCCCTCAAGGACGGCCACAAAACCATCCTCACCGAAATGCTCGGCGCCGACCTCGCCGACCTTCGCAGCGGCGACCTCCGCAAAGCCATCCGCCGCGGGGACAAACTCGTCGAACGCATCGTCGAGGAAGCCGCCGAATACATCGGCATCGCCGTCGCCAATGTCGTCAACCTCCTCAGCCCCCAGGTCGTCGTCCTCGGCGGCGGCGTCATTGACGCCCTCGAAGACGAAATGATGGCCATCATCGTCGAAACCTTTCAGGACTACGTCCTCCCCGGCACCGCCGAGGGCATCGAAATCCGCGCCTCCAAACTCGGCGACCAGGCCGGCATCGTCGGGGCCGCCGTCCTCGCCCGCCGCCGCACCCGCTGATCTTTCCCGGCCCATGACCACCGGCCAACCCGCCCGCCGCCCGCCCCCGCCGGTTCCCGGTTCCCTCCGCCGCGCCGTCATCGACATCGGCACCAACTCCGTCAAACTCCTGGTCGCCGACCTCCACGGCGAAGCCATCGAACCCGTCCTCGAACTCAGCGAACAAACCCGCCTCGGTGCCGGCTTCTACCAGGACCACCTCCTCCAGCCCGACGCCATCGCCCGCACCGCCGCCGCTGTCACCCGCTTCACCCACACCGCCCGCGACACCGGCTCGTCCCCGCCACTGCTCATCGCCACCAGCGCCGCCCGCGACGCCCGCAACGCCCACGAACTCCGCGACGCCATCCAGCATTCCGCCGGCCTTCCGCTCCAGATCATCTCCGGCGAACAGGAAGCCGACTGGGCCTTCCAAGGCGTCGCCACCGACCCCCGCCTTGCCGGCCACCCGCTTCTAATCCTCGACGTCGGCGGTGGCAGCACCGAGTTCATCCTCGGCACGAACCGCCACCCCAGCTTCCGCCACAGCTTCCCCATCGGCAGCGTCCGCCTCCTCGAAAAATTTCCCGTCGCCGACCCACCCTCGCCCCAGAACTGGGAAACCTGCCGCGCCGAACTCCACCGCCTCCTCGCCACCGAGGTCCTTCCCCGCCTCCTCCCCGCCCTCGCCACCCTCGACCGCCAGGCACTCCTGCTCGTCGGCACCGGCGGCGCCACCACCATCCTCGCCCGCATCGCCACCGGCATGATCGGCTTTGACCGCGAACGCATCGAATCCGTCCGCCTCTCCCTCGCCGACGTCACCCGTCACCGCGAACACCTCTGGAGCCTTCCCCTCGCCGCCCGCCGCACGATACCCGGCCTGCCCCCCAACCGCGCCGATGTCATCCTCTACGGCGCCGCCATCTACGAAGCCGTAATGCAGCAACTCCGCCTCCCCGAACTGCGCATCAGCACCCGTGGCCTGCGCACCGCCGCCCTCCTTCACCAAACCTGACCCCTGCCACCCTCCCCGCTTCCCGCCAACCCTCTCCTGCTCAAGTCAGTGCTTTTAGCGATTGCCCCGCGCACCGTCCGCGCTACTTTTCCCCGCAGATGAATGGCTTCGGCAAATTCCTCCACGGAAGCCCCGGCACCACCGGCGGCATGCCCGTCGAACATCTCGACGTCGTCGCCATCATCATGATCCTCCTCCTGCTGGGAATTGGTGGCATCGCCGGGTTCTTCGTCTGGCTCGCCCGCCGTCACGCCCGCCAACACCAGGATCAAATAGACGCCGCCCTCTTCCACCAGCAAATCACCGCCGCCCGCCAGTCCGCCGCCCTGTCCCTCCTCGGCCTTCCCGCCCGCTGGCTCGCCATCCACAGCGCGAACCACTCTCTGATCCAGGACGCCCTCGGCCTGCGCAACGTCCAACCCTGCACCTGGGAGGAAGGCTTCGCTCAAATCCTCGACCACCGCCTCTTCGTCACCCCCCCAATTGACGGTTGGACCCTCGTCCTCGGCACCAGCCTGCCCGACGCGGCCGACGACGTGGACGCCTTCTATCGCTACTTTCTTGAACTCAGCCACCGCCTCGGCCACGTCCAATACTTCACCGCCAATCGCACCCTCAACCACCACGGCTGGGCCCGCGCCGAAAACGGCAAGATCATTCGCGCCTACCTCTGGGCCGGCGAAACCCTCTGGAACGAGGGCTCCCAAACCATCCCCGAACGCAACCTTCAAGTGACCTGCCTCGACTACGCCGAATCTCCCGCCCATTCTCCCCACGCCGCTGACAATCCCCTCGCCCGCAACACGGAAAGAATCTCCCAACTCGCCGCCGAGTGGAGCGTCAATCCCGCCGGCATCCGCGAACCCCGCATCTTCAACTCGCCCGGAATTGTTGGCATCCCGGCCAACTTCAAAATCCACTAACTCCGCAGACCACTCCCCCGTCCTCGGGATTCCTCATCCCGCCATCCCGGCCTTCAGCCGCACCGCCCCCGGCGCCAGCCATTCGCCCGCCGCCACCTTGCCAAAGCTGGCCACCGTCGCATTCAAACCCACATGGGCATGATCTCCCACCTCCGCATCATGATCCACCACCGCCCCGGCATTCACCAACACGTTCATTCCCAGCGTCGCTCCCGCCTGAATCACCGCCCCCGCCAGCACCACGCTCCCCGCCCCGATGCTCGCCCCCGGCGACACCTGCGCCCCCGGCGAGATCACCGTCACCAACCGCCGCCCCGCCGCCCGCAACTCCGCAAAAATTTTCTGTCGCGTCGCGTTATTCCCAATCGCCACCACGCACGCCACCCCCTCCGCCTGCCGCCACGGCCCCACCACCGCCACTCCGTCGATCGAAGTCCCCGCCTTCCCCGGATCATCATCCGCAAAGCCCGTCACCCGCATGACACCCGCCCGCGCCACCGCTTCGGCCACAATGCGCCCGTGCCGCCCGCACCCAATGATCAACACATTTTCCATCGCAAGTTTCCTTCCGTTTCCACCCCTCGATACTCGGCTCCCCGGCCCCCGCGAACCCGGCTTTCACCCTTTCTTGCTCACGGCAGTGCCAAGAAATGTCGCAGAAATTCTCTGGCCAGCCAAGCCCGCCTTTGCCACAACGTGCGCCCGCTCGTGCCCGGACCGAAAACTTTGTTTTTGGAAACGGGAAAGCTATGCTAGGAATTAGTGTTCAGGTCTCGTCCGCCCCGTGGGGACATTTTGTGTTGTGCGTGTGTGTATGCGTGTGTCGTGCGTTGTTTTAAGCCGTTCCGTCATGAGTACTAATCATCATCTTGGCTCCCCCACCGCAGCCCAATTGGAAAAGTTTGCCCTGCGCCGTCTTTTCCGCCCCCTGCTCGCCAGCCTCTGCCTCTTTCTCCTCCCCCATGCCAACTCGGCGGCCCAAATCAACCTCCCCGCCGGCTTCGTCGAAACTCGCATCCCGGGCTTCATCTCCCCTGTCGCCCTGGCGGCCGCCCCCGACGGACGCCTCTTCGTCGCCGAACACAATGGCGTCGTTGCCGTCGTCAAGAACGGCGTCCGCCTCAGCCGGGCCTTCGTTTACGTCTCCGTCCACCAATTCGCCGAACGCGGGCTCGTCGGCATCCAACTCGACCCCAACTTCCCCCAGAACGGCTACGTCTATCTTTACTACCCCGCCAAAACCCCGACGATCCACTTCCGCCTCAGCCGCTTTACCGCCAACGGCGACGTCGCCCTCGCCGGCAGCGAGGTCCCGCTCTTCGACCTCCCCACCCTCGGCGCTTCCGACTGGCACAACGGCGGCGGCATCCAGTTCGCCCCCGACGGCAAGCTCTATCTCGCCGTCGGCGAAAACAACGTCCCGTCCCTCTCCCAATCCATGACCTCCGTCATGGGCAAAATCCTTCGCCTCAACCCCGATGGCACCATCCCCGCCGACAACCCCTTCTACAACACCGCCACCGGCGACAACCGCGCCATCTGGGCCCTCGGTCTCCGCAACCCCTTCACCATCGCCCTCCAACCCGGCACCGGCCGCCTCTTCATCAACGACGTCGGCTCCGGCGCCTGGGAAGAAATCAACGAAGGCGCCCCCGGCGCCAACTTTGGCTGGCCCGCCAAGGAAGGCACCGCCGGTGACCCCCGCTACCGCGACCCTTTCCACGCCTATCCCCACCCGCCCGTCGCCCCGAAAAGCAGCGCCATCACCGGCGGCACCTTTTACAACCCCTCGCGCGGCAACTTCCCCGCCACCTACGTCGGCAAATACTTTTACGTGGACGGCGAAACCCAGGTCTTTGGCCTCCTCGACCCCAACACCCGCGCCGCCACCACCTTCGCCACCATCCCTCTCGAAAACAACATCGCCACCGTCATCCCTATGTACCTCACCGTCGGACCCGACGGCTCGCTCCACTACGTCGCCCGCAAAGCCAAGGCCATCCACACCATCCGCTACGTCGGCGCCCTCGCCCCCCAAATCGGCTCCCACCCCGCCAGCGTCACCGTCTCCGTCGGCGAAACCGCCCGCTTCTCCATCGACGCCTACGGCGCCGCCCCCCTCACCTACCGCTGGCAACGACGCACCCCGCCAGCCGTGTCTTTCTCCGACATCCCCAACGCCACCGCCAACACTTACCAACTCCCCTCCGCCCAACTCACCGACAACGCCTCCCAATTCCGTTGCCTCGTCCAGAACGGTTCCGGCACCGTCACCAGCAGCAACGCCACCCTTACCGTGGACGGCACCCAACCTCCGGTCGCCACCATCGACCTGCCCCTTGCCGGCACCTACTTCCGCGCCGGCGACACCCTCGAATTCTCGGGCTCCGGCAACGATCCTGTCGAAGGCCCCCTCCCCGCCGCCAATTTCACCTGGAGCGTTGATTTCCAGCACCTCGAACACGAACACCCTTTTCTCCCCGACACCACCGGCGTCACCAACGCCTCCGTTCTCCTTCCCAAGACCGGCGAAACCAGCGACCAAATCTGGTACCGCATCTACCTCACTGTCACCAACTCCGCCGGCCTCTCCCACACCACCTACCGCGACGTCCTCCCCGTCAAATCCTCCATCACCCTCGAAACAGTCCCTCCCGGCCTGACCGTGACCCTCGACGAGCGCCCGCTCACAGCCCCCGTCACCCGCACCACCGTCGTCGGTCTCACCCGCGAACTCGGCGCCGCCGACCAGATCGTCGCCGGCATCCCCTACCGCTTCCTCTCCTGGTCCGACAGCCTGGCTCCTGTCCACACCATCGACACCCCCGAAACCCCCACCACCTACATCGCCACCTTCGAACCCGTCTTCACCGAAGGCGATAACGCCGGCTTCGTCTCCCAAACCGCCCCCGCCACCTTGATCCAAGGCCAGACCAACCTCGTCACCGTCCGCATGGTCAACACCGGCACCACCACCTGGCGCGCCGCCGACAACTACCTCCTCGCCTCCGCCAACCCCGCCGACACCCTCACTTGGGGCCTCAACCGCGTCACCCTCCCCGCCGACGTCGCCCAGGGCCAGACCGCCACCTTCACCTTCGAAATCGTCGCCCCCCTCACTCCCGGCAGCTACAACTTCCAATGGCAGATGATCCGCGAAGGCAACCCGCCCTTCGGCCAGACCAGCAGCAACCTCACCATCGCCGTCCTGCCCCTCGGCACCCGGGGCAACGCCGCCGCCTTCATCTCCCAAGACGTTCCCACCCTCCTCGCCCCCGGTGCCACCGCCCTCGCCACCGTCACCCTCCGCAACATCGGCACCAACACCTGGACCGAAGCCACCAAACACCGCCTCTGCTCCATCAACCCCATCGACAACGGCATCTGGAACCTCCGCCGCGCCTACCTCGGCGCGCCGGTCCCACCCGCCGCCCTCTACACCTTCACCTTCGCCATCCGCGCCCCCTCCACCCCCGGCACCTACAACTTCCAATGGATGATGGTCCAGGAAACCATCGAACGCTTCGAAGCCCGCACCCCCAATGTCGTCATCACCGTCAGCGCCAACGTCCCCGTCGCCCCGCTCTTCACCGTTCAACCCGCCAGCAAAACCGCCGGCATCGGCCAGACCACCACCCTCACCGCCACCGCCACCGGCACCCCCGCGCCCACCCTCCAATGGCAGGCCCAAGCCCCCGCCACCGTCACCTTCACCAACATCCCCGGCGCCAACGCAGCCACCTACACCACCCCATCTCTCTCCCTCGCCGACTCCGGCACCCAATACCGCTGCTACGCCACCAACGTCGCCGGCCACGCCACCAGCCTCCCCGCCACCGTCACCGTCACCGCCACTCCACCCACCTTCACCCTGCAACCCACCGCCAAATCTGCTTTCCCCACCCAGACCGCCACATTCACCGCCTCCGCCTCCGGCAGCCCCGCCCCCACCCTCCAATGGCAGGCCCAAGCCCCCGCCACCCCCGGCTTCACCAACATCCCCGGCGCCACCGCCTCCACCTACACCACCCCGGTCCTCGCCCTCACCCACTCCGGCACCCAATACCGCTGCGTCGCCACCAACGACGCCGGTAACGCCACCAGCACCGCGGCCACACTGACCGTCACCGCCCCACTGAGCCCCGGCACCGCCCCCGTTGTCACCCGCTTCAACCCCGCCACCGACGCCCGCAACGTTCCCCTCACCACCCTCGTCACCGTCACCTTCTCCCAAGACATCAACCCCGCCACCCTCACCACCCAAACCTTCACCCTCCGCCGCTCCGGCCTCTCCACCAACCACCCGGCCGCCGTCACCTACGATCCCGCCACCCGCACCGCCACCCTCCGCCCCACCACCAGCCTCAAATCGGACTGGAAATACCTCGTCGGCGTGATCGGCGGAACCACCGGCATCAAAAACCTCGCCGCCATCCCCCTCGTCACCACCAACTCCCACTTTTACTCCAAAGACACCCAGGCCCCCAAATTCTCGAACGTCCTCGTCTCCAGCATCACCGCCACCAGTGCCACGATCACTTGGGACACCAACGAAATCGCCGACCGCCAGGTCCGTTACGGCTTCACCACCGCCTACGGCACCACCACCCCGCTCGTCACCTCCAAACTCCGCAAACACTCCGTCAACCTCACCGGCCTCACACGCGGGCGCACCTACAACTTCCAACTCCGCTGCGCCGACCCCTACGGCAACGTCGGTCTCAGCAGCAACTTTACCTTCACTACCGCCCCCTGATCCCTCACCATCCGCCTGCGGCGATCGTCCCGTGCGCCAACCGCGCACCCGCCCGCACATCTGATGAACTGGCTCACCACCGACCTCCACGAACTCCTCGCCAGTCTCCAGCAAGCCCTCCACGCCGCACCCGCCAACCCCGCCGACCCCTTTCGCACCGCCGCCTTCATCACCGCCGCCGGCCCCCAACCCACCGCCCGCACCGTCGTCCTCCGCCGCACCGACCCTGACACCCGCCAGTTGTTCTTCCACACCGACACCCGCTCCGCGAAACTCCGCGAACTCGCCGCCAATCCCCGCGTCACCTGGCTCTTCTACCATCCCCTCGCCGCCATCCAGATCCGCGCCGAAGGCACCGCCGCCCCCCTGCCAAACGACGCCTCCATCCGCGCCGCCTGGCTTGCCACTCCCCCCCCCAACCGCCTCCACTACCGCACCCCCCCCCCCCCCCCGTCCCCCCCCGCCACCCCCCACCCCCGCCCCCCCCCCCCCCCCCCCCCGACCCCCCCCCCGCCCCAACTACTGCGCCACCCCCCCCCCCGGTCCCTCGCCCGCACACCCCGCCGCCAGCCTCCCCGCCGCCCTCCGTCAGACCGGGCCCACCCTCCAGGAAACCGAATTCGGCTGGCCAAACTTCACCATCGTCGCCACCACCGTCACCCGCTTCGAATGGCTCCTCCTCCAACCCCGCGGAGCCCGCCGCGCCCGTTTCACCTGGGAAAACTCCGGCTGGACCTCCCAATGGCTCGTCCCCTGAACATCGTTCCCCCCGCCCCAGAATTCCCCGTCCGCAACTCCCACCGCTTCACTCTTCCCACCTCCCCCGCCCGCCATTAACCTCTCCCCGTGTTTCGACCCTGCATTGACCTCCACGAAGGCAAAGTAAAACAAATCGTCGGCGGCTCCCTCTCCGACAACCCCGCCACCCTCCGAACCAACTTCGTCTCCGAACGCCCCAGCCACTGGTACGCCGAACTCTACCGCCGCGACCAACTTCCCGGCGGCCACGTGATCATGCTCGGCCCCGGGAATGACGAGGCCGCCCTCGCCGCCCTCGCCGCCTACCCCGGCGGACTCCACCTCGGCGGCGGCGTCAACGCCACCAACGCTTCCGCTTGGCTCGACGCCGGCGCTTCCCACGTCATCGTCACCTCCTGGGTCTTCCGCGACGGCCACCTCGACTTCGACCGCCTCGAAACCCTCGTCCGCACCGTCGGCCGCCACCGCCTCGTCCTGGACCTCAGCTGCCGCCTCCGCGACGGCCAATACTGGGTCGTCACCGACCGCTGGCAAAAATTCACCCACCTCCCGCTCAACGCCGAAACCCTCGCCCGCCTCGCCACCCACTGCGACGAATTCCTCATCCACGCCGCCGACGTCGAAGGCCTCTGCCGCGGCATCGACCTCACCCTCGTCGAGCAACTCAGCCGCTGGTGCCCCATCCCCACCACCTACGCCGGCGGCGCCCGCTCCCTTGCCGACCTCGAGGACGTCACCCGCATCAGCCACGGCCACATCGACCTCACCATCGGTTCCGCCCTCGACATCTTTGGCGGCACCGGCATCCGCTACGCCGACGCCGTCGCCTTCAACCGCCGCCAAACCCCTCGCCCGTCCCCGCCCGTCAAGTAACCCTCGCCGTCCGCCGATGCTCTGGAAAACCACCCACCCCACTCGAACACACTCCCACCACACACGGTCCAACCCCCCGCCAACCCTATGACCATCATCCAGACCCTCGCCGCCGAACACGTCGTCTTCCACCATGTCTTCGATCACATCGAACAAGCCGTCCCCGGCCTCAAGACCGTAGCCGAGGTCCGCGCCCTCGGCGCCCTCCTCGAAGCCCTCCTCCACGTCCATTCCAAAATCGAAGACCAGCTCCTCATCGAACCCCTCGAACCCAACATCATCCAGCTCGGCCAGCACGAAAACTTCCACGCCGAACACGAACAGATCGACGCCGACCTCGCCTCCCTCACCAGAATCCGCCGCGTCACCGAAGCCCGCACCATCCTCCTCCGCGCCGTCCTCGCCGCCCGCAAACACTTCGACAAAGAAGAACGCATCATCTTCCCCCTCGCCCGACGCCTCCTCACCGCCAAAACCCTCACCTCCCTCGGCAAACGCTGGCGCGAACAACGCCACGCCATCACCACCGAGCCCTGACCCCGGGGAGCGCCGCGTTCACGCTGCAGCAGGCGCGACTGGACCCGCGTGCCCCGCAGTGCGCTGCCCGCAGGCAGCCCACCCGCGGTCAACCTCAAGGCCTCTTTGCTCCCCCGTCCGGAGTTCCGCGTTTGTGCGATTCCGGCGTCGCGCAACCATCGGACCATAGACGCGGAACCCCGAAACCCACGCCGCCACCGATGCCGTTACTTCGCCAACCGCCCTCCAACCTTGTGATAATGCCGCGTTGCGCCCCGCCCACTTTCCGCTAATCGTCTCCCCCGTGACGCAACACTACGACTTCCTCGTCCTCGGCAGCGGCATCGCCGGCCTCTCCTTCGCCCTCAAAGCCGCCGCCGCCGGCCGGGTCGCCATCATCACCAAGAAACACCGCGCCGAATCCAACACCAACTACGCCCAGGGCGGCATCGCCGCCGTCATCGGCCGCGAGGACTCTTTCGCCGCCCACCTCCGCGACACCCTCGAAGCCGGCGCCGGCCTATGTCGCGAACCCGTCGTCCGCACCATCGTCGAGGAAGGCCCGGCACGCATCCAGGAACTCATCGACCTCGGCGTCAAATTCAGCGAAACCGAACGCACCGGCCCCGGCAAGAATTTCGACCTCGGCATGGAAGGCGGACACTCCGCCCGCCGCATCCTTCACGCCAAGGACACTACCGGTCGCGAAGTCGAACGCGCCCTCCTCTCCGCCGTCGCCTCCCATCCCAACATCCGCGTCTTCGAAAACCACTTCGCCATCGACCTCATCACCACCCGCAAACTCGGACTCCCCGGCCCCAACCGCTGCGTCGGCGTTTACGTCCTCCTCGACGCCACCGGCACCGTCGGCACCTTCTCCGCCCCCGTCGTCCTCCTCGCCACCGGCGGCTGTGGCAAAGTTTACCTCTATACCACCAACCCCGACATCGCCACCGGCGACGGCGTCGCCATGGCCTACCGCGCCGGCGCTGCCGTCGCCAACATGGAATTCATCCAGTTCCACCCCACCTGCCTCTACCACCCCAAGGCCAAATCCTTCCTCATCTCCGAGGCCGTCCGCGGCGAGGGCGGCATTCTCCGCAATTTCAACGGCCAGGAGTTCATGGAGAAATACCACCCCCTCAAATCCCTCGCCCCCCGCGACATCGTCGCCCGCGCCATCGACACCGAAATGAAACGCAGCGGCTCCGAACACGTGTGGCTCGACATCACCCACAAACCCGCCCGCTTCGTCATGGAGCGCTTCCCCAATATCTACCAAACCTGCCTCAAATACGGCCTCGACATCACCAAGGAACCCATCCCCGTCGTCCCCGC
>CAZUUP010000108.1:0-12382 GCA_964623105.1 uncultured Akkermansia sp. | reverse complement strand
TGTGGGGGGTTTTTGGGGGGTGGGGGGCGGGGGGGGGGGGGGGCGCGGTTGGGGGGGTTGGGGGGTTGGGGGGGGGGGGTGGTGCCGGGGTTGCAACCGGCGCAGCGCCCGGGCGGACGGGATTGATCGGGGCGGCGAAGTGCGACCACGGATGGACTTGGAGGGTGGCGACGGTGGGCGGCGTTCAGACGGGCGGGAAGGCGGAGTTGGCGCGGGGTTGGCGTGAGCGAAACCGGAGCAGCAGCAGGGTGAGGAGGGTGCTGGCGAGCGCGCCTCCCGCTCCCCAGGTGGCGCGGTTGGTGGCGAGTTTGGTGCGGACGAAGACGTTGTCCACGGGGTCGAGGGTGGCCTGGAGGCGGAGGATTTTCCAGCCGCCGGGTTCGCGATGGCAGACGGCGGTCCAGTGGGAGTTAAACTTCAGTTCCCGACCGCCCGGCAGGCGGACGGTGTCGTCGGTGGTGCCGCGGGAGACGGCGAGGTCGCCGTAGAGATCGGTGCGCTCGACATTGGCGGTGAAGTGATAGCTGCCGCCGGGGCCGATGAGTTGCTTGATTTTGCGCCAGTAATTCTCCAATTCGGCGAGGCCTGCAATGGCTTCGCCGGTGACCATGATGGCGGTGGCGTTGGTGGCCAGGTGCGGGGCGAGGCGGGCGGGATCGCCGGCATTCACCGCGGCTTCGTAGGCGGCTTTGATAGCGCGCAGGGCATTGTGGTCGGCCTCCTCGTCCGCGTGCGCGGGGATGGGGGCGAGGAGAGGACTGAGAAGCAGGGCGGTGAGGAGGAACCGGGAGAGGCGGAGGTTTTTCATTGGAGGGATGGGTTGGGGTTGGGATGCAGGACGGATATTTCCGGTGCGGGGCCGGCGGGAACGAGCGCGGGGATCGTCCGGAAAAACAGGTGGAACATCGCCAATCCCAGCGCGCCGCCCGCGAGGATGTCGGCGGTCCGGTGCTGCCTGGTGGTGAGGGTGGCGAGGAGGATGAGCGCGGTCCAGAGCCAGATGCCCGCGCGGCATGGCCAGCCGCCGGCCAGTTCGCGCCGGACGCGTTCGGCACCGGCGGCGGTGTAGAGGGCGGAGGCGGCGTGGAGGGACGGGAATGCGTGGTAGGGGTTGTCGAGTTGGGTGAGCACCCGATAGACCAGCGGCGGGTCGGCCAGGGGCGGGCGCGGGCAGGTGGTGGGCCAGAAGAGAAAGGTGAGGCTGCCGGCGAGGGAGAAGGCGGCGAAGCCGGCCGCGTAGCGCAGCAACTGGCGGCGGTGGCAGAGGAGCAGCGGGGGCAGGGGCAGGATGAGGTAGATCGAGAGGTAGAGCCAGACGGTGTGGGGGAGGAACGGGATCCAGCGGTCAAGGGGGGTGGCGGCGAGTTCGCGGGCGGGGAAGTAGTGGTGGTGTTGCAGCCATTGGTAGGGGAGCCAGCACCAGATGTTGAGCGCGAGGGTGAGCCAGAGTTTGAGCCGCCATTCGGCGCGCAAACGTTGGGTGAAGTGGGTGAAATCATTCATGCGCGGCGGCATCCGGGGTGCGTTCGCGGCGGCCGGCGCGCCAGCGGGAGAACGGCGGGGAGATGAGGAACGCGCGGCTGGCTTCGTCATCGGCGAGTTCGGTGCCGGCGGTGAGCAGTGAGTAGCCGCCGACCAGGGCGCGGTGGCCGATGTGGATGGGGGCGAGCAGCAGTTCCACACGACCGTCCGTGGCGCGGGTGAGGACGTGCGAGTTCAGGCGCACGCCGGCGCCGAACACGACGTCGTCACCGATGTGCAGGAACGAGCGGTCGGTGGGGAGCGTGCCGGCGGCCCAGTAGGTGAAGCGTCCGATGCGTGAGCCCCAGAGGCGCAGCCATTGGGAGTAGAGGCCCGGCGCGATGCGGAGGAGTTCCTCGAGCGCAGGGAACCGGCAGAAGATCACCTGCAACTGGAAGGTCGCCCACCAGACGAAAAATTCGCGGCTGCCCGCGGTGCTGCGCGATTGGCGCACGGGCCAGATGAGCAGCACCGTGCGGGCCAGCAGCGGGGGCAGCAGGTAGAGCACGCCGGCTGCGAGGGCGACGCGCGTGGGCCAGGTCCGCGTGGCGGGCAGAAGGAGCGTGGCAAACATGGCGAGCAGATGCGCCAGGGGCAGCGTGTTCAACAGGAGCAGCGCCACGCGGCCCGGCCAGCGGAGGGCGTGCGCGGCGGCGGCGGGCGTCACGTCGGCTCCGGGCGTCACGGTGGCGGGGTTACTGGATGAGGCGGCCGGCATGGGGATTGGCGAGATGTTCGCGGGTGAACCGGGGGCCGCGCCACATGCGCAGATAGGTGCGCCAGAAGGGCTGGGGCGGGGTGTCCGCGCCGGCGAGCCGGGGGAGGTGCGGCCACGGCACGGTCGGGTGGAGGTGATGGTTGAGGTGCCAGTGATGATGCAGCCAGAGCAGGTCGAAGGCGCGCCAGACGCGGACGTTGACTGCGCCGCGGTGGACATCGCGCGGGGTGCCGTAGTGGTGGATGTACTGGAGGGTGGACCAGAGGAAGCCGAAGCCGCAGAGCACGGCGAACCACCGCAGCGGCGGGATGTGGAAGCCATAGATCAGCGTGCTGTGGAGGAGGAGGACCAGCGCGGCTTCGAGGCGGATGCGTGGAAAGGTGCGTGGGTTGAGGGTTTCTTGCAACGCTGCGGTGGGCCGGTCGAAGCCCGCGCGCGCACCGGTCAGCCAAGGCGGGTGCAGCAGGGCGGGCAGGTTGCTCAGCACGATGATCAGCCAGAAGAAGCCGGTGAGGATGCCGTAGAATTGGAAGTGTTTCCACGCCGGGCGGTCGCCGGGGAAATAGAGATCGAAGGCTTCGTCGTCGGTGCGGTTGCGGAGGTGATGGCCGAGGTGACCCTGGCGGCGGAGGGTGAAGGAGCCGGGAAAGAACAACGTGAGCACGGTGCCGGCCCAGTCGTTCACGGACTGGCGGGGGTGGAGAAGGTCGTGTTCGGCCTCGTGGCACAGGGCGTAGCCGGTGGACATCACCAGGGCGTAGGCGAGGGCAAGCAAACCCACGGACGTCCAGGTTTCGACGCGTCCGGCGGTCCAGAGCAGGGCGAGGCAGAGGCCGGTCACGAGCGCGGCGAGGGCGAGGTTCAGGCGCGCGGGGATGGGATGGGTGCGCGGGGTCATGCGGTGGTTGCGGGAACGTAGCCGGGCAGCACGCGGGCGAGCGCGCGGAATTCGGGCCAGGCGTCGAACAACCGGAAGGTGCCGGGGACGTTGGCGGGGGAATACAAGTCGCGCAGGAAGGCGGAGTTGTGCTGGAGCGCGCGCAACTGGCCGGCGAGTTCGGCGGTGCGGGGCCGCAGCGCGGGGAATTCCGCGGCGAGTGCCGCGACCACGCGCACGGCGGCGCGTTTGGGAACGCTGAAATATTCACCGAGGAGCCAGGCGAGGAGGCGCACGTTTAGGAGCCGGAGGAGCGGCCCGGTGTGCGGCCACACGCGTGCCAGCAGGATTTCGTCGCAACGGACGTGGCCGACTTCGTCCGCCAGGTGCGCGCGCTGCACGGCGACGAACTGCGGTTCGAGCGTTGCAGCGCCGGCCAGAAACAGCCGTCCGGCGGTGAGCGACCGTTCCTCCTGCAGGTGGGCCAGCCAGAGGAGGAGCGGGAAGCGGTGCGGGCGGCGCGACATGAAACCGAGCAGGGCCCCGGCCGGGCGCGGCACCTGGATGAAGTGGAAATCCCGGCGGGCGTAGAATTCCGGGGCGCACCGGCGGTTGAGGCGGCGGAACATTTCCGAGTGACGGTGTTCTTCGGCGAGGAAGTTTTCCAGATCTGCGCGCAGCGGGCCGGGCAGGGGGCGGGCGAGGAAATGGCCTAGGACATTGCGCGCGAGGGCCTGCTCGAAGAAGAGGGTTTGCTCGTTGAAGTAGAGGGCGTGGAGCTGGTTGTAGCGCAGGCGTTGGGCGGCGGTGAGGGTGGCGTAGGCGGGAGTGTGAAAAAGCGGCGTGAGTTTTTCGGGCAGGAACGGACGGGAGAAATCAATCGTCGCCGGGGTTGCCGACGACGTGGTTGCGGTGGGTGGCGGGAGGGAGTTCATGGTGTGCCGCCGCTGCGCTGGCCGATGAGGAAGCGCCGCCACACGCACCGGGCCAGCGACGTTTCGTTCAGCTCCGGCTGCATCCGTGGGGCCACGTGGGCGGCGTGGAATTCGCGCAGGCGGCTCCAGTGCAGGGCGGGGCGGAGGTGATGGGCGGTGTGGAAACCGTTGTTAAGGCACAACCAGTTCACCAGCGGTCCGGTGAGGTTGCGCGAGTGGTCAAACGCCGAGGCGGCGTCGCAGTCCTGATGTTGCAGCAGGTTGATGGTGACGATGCCCCACTGGCCGAACAGCCACGGTACGCCGAAGTAGAGCAGCGTGGCGCGCCAGTCGCAGGCCAGCGCACCGGCCAGAAACACGAGCACGATGCGGCGTTCGTGCTGGCAGCGGGCGAGCCGCCGCGGTTGTTCGGCGCGCCAGCGCGCGTGATCCACGGGCTTGGTCCAGCGCACCCGCCACGCGGCGGCAAAGGGAAACACGAGGAGGTTGAGCCAGTTCCAGCGGAAGTTGACGACCGAGCTGCGCACGCAGTCTTCGCCGCTCTGCGACCGGGCGTGGTGGCGTTCGTTGTGGATGGGGACGATCGAGGTCGTGGACTGGCCGGTGGCGAGGGACAGGACGAAGTCCAGGGCGCGGTTCCACCGGCGGCTGGCAAACGTGCGGCAGTGGATGTGGTTGTGTTTGATCACGAAGGCGATGAAGCAGAGCAGGCAGGTGGGTGGCAGGAGAAACCAGGCGCGGTTCCCGCCAGTCCACTGGAGGAGGAAGAGGAGCAGCAGCAGGGCGAGGAAGCCGAGCGAGCGCCAGTCGGCGTCGTAGCGCAAGGGCACCCACCCGCAAAGGGGGTGCCTGCGGCCGGGCCGCTGGCTTGAGCGGGAGGTGCCGGAGGTGGTCGCGATAATCGCGCTCATTGGTCCGGGAGTTTAGCGATCTGCGATTGCCGCAACAACGGTAAATGCGCGCGGTGGCCGGTGCATGTGCATGCCGAAATTGTTGGACCGACCGCAAGCGCGAGGTGCCGGCGCGGGTTCCAGTTGCTCCGGAAAGGCTGGGGTGTCCGGGCAACGGTGCCAAGCCCTGGCCGTTTTCACGGGTGATCTCGCTGTGTGCTTCCAGCGTGGACGAGGACATCCGCGCTCGGTCGGCGGGGAACCGCCTCGCGGCCGGCCGGGTCGCTGCCGACGACTTCGGGATGCACGGTCCGCTCCGGACGGCGGGCACCGGTCGAAGTTGGGGCGGGCTGAGGGACGACGGGGAGCGATTGCGGCTCCGGACGCGCGGCGTTTGTGACGCTTCAGCGCGGAGCCGTGGTGATGTCACATCCCGGGGTGGCGGTGCCGCTATTCGGCTGCCGCTATTCGGCTTGAAGCGCGCCGGGGTTCCGCATAGAGGAGGGGGAGCAAATCTGCCATGATGGAACGTCCACTCAGGCTCGCGCTCGTTTCGCCGAAAGGCCCGTTGTACCGGCATCGCGGTGGCATTTTCAAGAAGTCGCTGCGGTATCAGCCGCTCACGCTGACGACGCTGGCGGCGTTGGTGCCGGCGGAGTTGGGTGCGGAGGTGCAGTTGTTCGATGAGGGGATTGCGGAAGTGCCGGGGGATTTGGCGGCGGACCTGGTGGGGATCACGGTGATCACGGGGACGGCGCGGCGTGCGTATGAGCTGGCGGCGCGGTTTCGGCGGCGGGGGATCGCGGTGGTGCTGGGCGGGCCGCATGTGACGCTGATTCCCGGGGACGCGGCACCACACGCGGACGCCATCGTGGTGGGTTATGCGGAGGATACGTGGCCGGAACTGCTTCGGGACTTTGCCGCCGGGGCGCTGCGGTCACGGTATGATCAGGCCGCGACGCTGGACCTGGCGAACCGTCCGTTCGCGCGGCGCGAGTTGCTGCCGGGCCGGCATTATCTCACGAACGACGTGTTCGAGGCGACGCGGGGTTGTGTGCATAGCTGCGATTTTTGCGTGGTGCCGGTGGCGTGGGGGAAGAAGCCGTATCAGAAGCCGGTGGCGGATGTGGTCGCGGACATCCGGCAGCACGGGGCGCGGAAGTTGATTTTTGTGGACCTGAATCTGGTGGCGGATCGCGGGCATGCGAAGGCGCTGTTCACAGCGCTGATTCCGTTGCGGGTGCAGTGGTATGGGCTGGCGACGGTGCTGCTGGCGGATGATCCGGAGTTGCTGGCGCTGGCGGCGCAGAGCGGGTGTCGCGGGTTGTTGATGGGGTTGGAATCCATCTCGCCGGAAAACCTCAGGCTGAGCCGCAAGGGTTTCAACACGCCGGAGGATTATGTGCGGGTGGTGGAGCGGTTGCACGCGCAGGGGATCGCGTTGCAGGGTTGCTTTGTCTTCGGCCTGGATCATGACGGTCCGGAGGTGTTTTTGAAGACGGCGGAGTTTGCGGTGGCGGCGAAGATCGATCTGCCGCGGTTTGCGATTGTGACACCGTTCCCGAACACGGGGTTGTTCAAGCGGCTGGAGGCGGAGGGGCGGCTGCTGACGAGGGACTGGGACTTGTATGACGCGCAGCATGTGGTGTTTCAACCGGCGCGGATGAGCGTGGCGGAATTGCAGCAGGGGACGGAGGCGGCGTGGAAGCATGCGTACAGCCTGCGGTCGATTGCGCGGCGCATCGGGCATTCGCCGGCGCCGTGGGCGGTGAAGCTGGGGACGAATTTCGGGTACCGGTTTTATGCGCATCATCTGAGCCGGTTTTACAATTGCGACTGGATCATTGGGAATGGCGAAGGGCGGAGGGCGAATGACGAGTCGCGGGTGGTGGTGGGCGCGGGTGGGGCACTGGAAACCGCGGGTAAACGCTGATGAACAGGGATGAACTCAGCGCGGCTGCCGTGGCGGGCGAAGGTGCGGCGGTTTTGGAGTGCGGCGACCTGGCGCCGCTTTACCGAGGGGACTTGTCGCCGTCGAGCCGGGGTGTGGGTGATTGCGTGGTGGGGCGCTTGCAGTTGGTGCCAGCGTCAGCATGCGTGCGAGTGCGGACGCGTGGCGCGGTTCGACAGCGACAAGTCGCCTGCGCGAAAGCGGTGACGAGTCACGGCAGTCCAAAATGCGGGCGGGTTGCGGGGCGGATTTGCGATTCGCCATTTGCCATCAGGAATTCGGGAGGGGCCGTATTTTCGTGATGCGACTGACGATCATACATCCGTGCATTGGGCGGCGGGCCGGGCAGGAGTATATCCGGACGTGGCAGATGGAGGCGTTGCCGGCGGCGACGCTGGCGGGGTTGACGCCGAAGGACGTGGCGGTGCGGTTTTATGATGACCGGATGGAGGCGATCCCGTTTGAGGAACCGGCGGATTTGGTGGCAATCAGCGTGGAGACGTACACGGCGCGGCGGGCGTATCAGATTGCGAGCGAGTATCGGCGACGGGGCGTGCCGGTGGTGATGGGGGGCTTTCATGCGAGCTTGTGTCCGGAGGAGGTGGCGCGGCACGCGGAGGCGGTGGTGTGCGGGGAGGCGGAGCAGTTGTGGCCGCTGGTGCTCGATGATGCGCGGCACGGGACGTTGCGGAAGTTTTACCGGCAGACGGGGCGGTCGTCGCTGGCGGGGCTGCGGCCGGATCGGACGATTTTTCGTGGCAAGCGGTATCTGCCGATCGGGTTGGTGGAGGCGGGGCGGGGGTGCCATTTCAAATGTGACTTTTGCGCGGTGCAGACGGTGTTCAACGCGAGCCAGACGCGGCGGCCGGTGGACGCGATTCTGGCGGAGATCGCGGCGGTGCGGCGGGAGCGGAAGCTGTTCTTTTTCGTGGATGACAACATTACGTCGAATCTGGCGGAGGCGAAGGAGTTCCTGCGGGCGCTGGCGCTGCTGGGGGTGCGGTGGGTGAGCCAGGCGTCGATCAATGCGGCGCATGACGAGGAGTTTCTGGAGTTGCTGGCGCGCAGCGGGTGCCAGGGGGTGTTGATCGGTTTCGAGAGTTTGAACCCGGCGAATCTGCGGGCGATGAACAAGGGGTTCAACACGATGCGGGGGGGCTTCGAGACGGCGCTGGCGAATCTGCGGCGGCATCGCATCCGGGTGTATGGGACGTTTATCTTCGGCTATGACGGGGACACGGCGGAGAGTTTTGGCGAGACGGTGGCGTTTGCGCGGCGGCACGCGTTTTACATCGCGGCGTTCAATCATCTCACGCCGTTTCCGGGGACGCCGTTGTACCGGCGGCTGGCGGCGGAGGGGCGGCTGTTGTACGACGCGTGGTGGCTGGATGAACGGTATAGTTACAACCAGATTCCGTTCCGGCCGCAGGGGATGGCGGCGGAGGTGTTGCAGCGGTCGTGTCTGGCGGCGCGGCGGGCGTTTTATTCATGGCGCAGCATTGCGCGGCGGGGGTTGGACGCGGTGAACCGGAGTGACTGGTTCATGTGGCGGAATTTTTTTGTGATCAATGGGCTGCATCGCACAGACGTGAGTTTGCGGGATCATTACCCGCTGGGGGATGAGGCATGGCAGGGACAATTTTTGCCCGCAAACTAGCGCCGGCCCGGGCCGGGGGCGTGGAGTTCGCCGTGGCGACGCGGGCGGATGACGCGGATTTGCGGCGGCTGTTGCGGGAGACGCCGATGGCGGGGGCGGTGCGGCTGGCGCTGGAGCGGGAGCCGGATTTTTTCGCGGGGTTCGGGGGCGCGGAGCAGCAGACGATTGTGGCACGGGAGCGGGGGCGGCTGGTGTGCGCGGGGTGGTGTGGGTTTCGGGAACGGTTTGTGAACGGGGAGGCGCAGCGGGTGGGGTATCTCGGCGGGCTGCGGCTGGCGGGGGAGTTTGCGGGGCGGGGGGGCGTGGTGCGGCGGGGGTATGAGTTTTTCGCGGAGTTGCAGCGGGAGCGTCCGGCGGCGGGGTATTTCACGAGCGTCGCGGCGGACAACGGGCGGGCGATGCGGTTGCTGGAGCGGGGGTTGCCGGGGTGGCCGCGGTATGTGCGGCTGGCGGATTTTGTGACGGTGTTGGTGCCGGTGCCGGGGGGCGGGCGGGAGGTGCGCCAGGGGAATCCGCCTCCACACGTCGGCGTCTGCGGGGAGGGCGGGGGCTACGAGGGGTGGGTGGAGTTTGTGAATGAGCGGATGCGGGGGCAGCAGCTGGCACCGCGGTGGGGGGCGGAGGAGTTGCGTGCGTTGATGGCGCAGGGTCTCGACGGGGAGCCGGTGGTGGTGGGTGGGGCGGGGGAGGTGCGGGCGACGGGTGTGCTGTGGGATCAGCGGGGTTGCAAGCAGGTGGTGGTGCGTGGTTACGACGGGGCGCTGGCGTGGGGGCGTCCGTTGGTGAATGTGGCGGCGCGGTTGTGCGGGTGGCCGGGGTTGCCGGCGGTCGGGGAACCGGTGGCTCTGGTCTTCGGTGCGGGGTTGGCGGTGGCGGCGGGGGACGGGGAGGCGTTGGTGGAATTGGTGCGCGGGCTGCGCGGGCGGGCGGCGGCGCGGGGTGCGGCATGGCTGGGGTTGGGCTTTGACGCGCGGGATCCGCGGCTGGCGACGGTGCGGCGGCAGTTTCGGCGGCGGGAGTATCGGAGCCGGTTGTATGCGGTGAACTGGCGGGGGATGGCGGCGGTGGAGTCGTGGGCGGACGGATTATTTTCACCGGAGGTAGCGCTGTTGTGAAAGCGGCGGGCGCGAGCATGGGGGCGGAGCTGGTGGCGCAGAGTGCGCTCACGGCGGGGGAACGTGAGGCGATGTTTGAATTGCTGGCGGCGCATTTCGAGGGGGTGACGCGGGAGCAGTTCGCGCGCGATCTCGCGGAGAAAAACTGGGTGCTGCGGCTGACGCGGGCGGGGCGGTTGGTGGGGTTCAGCACGGTGCTGGCGTATGAGACGGAGTGCGCGGGGGAGCGGTTGGCGGTGATTTATTCCGGGGACACGATTGTGGCGCCGGAGGCGTGGGGCGGGACGACGCTGGCGCGGGCGTGGATCGCGGCGGTGAACGGGGTGCGGGCCACGCTGGGCGCGCGGCGGTGTGTGTGGTTGCTGCTCACGTCGGGGTTTCGCACGTATCGGTTTTTGCCGGTGTTCTGGCGGGAGTTCTGGCCGCGTTGGGACGCGCCGACGCCGCCGGCGCAGCAGCGGTTGCTGGCGGAACTGGCGGGTGAGCGGTTTGGGGCGGAGTTCGACGGGGTGACGGGGATTGTGCGGTTCGCGCGGCCGCAGCGGTTGCGGGCGGGGTTGCGGGAGGTGCCGGACGGGCGCAGGGAGGATCCGCATGTCGCGTTCTTTTTGGAGCGCAATGCGGGGTACGCGCGGGGTGATGAACTGGTGTGCATCACGGAGATTGCGGAGGGGAATTTGACGGCGGCGGGGAGAAGGGTGGCAAAGTTCAAGGATCGGAGTTTAGGGGAAGCAGCGAGGGGCAATGGCCAAGGGGACGGAATTTGGATTCGGGGTGGGGAAGGGCAGGCGTTGACGGACAGTGACTCGGGTTGATGGGAGCCGGGGCGGTCGGTGCCGCTTTTGGGAGCGGGTTGGAGTGGGTCGGGAGCAGGGCTGAGTTGGGGCAGGGGAATTTGGGGCAGGGGAATGGGAAGGGGACGGAAGAGGCGCAGGGTGTTCGGGTCAGGGTAAGACGCCCGTGGCGCGTGGGGATTTTTTCGGGGTGCGGACCCAGCCGCGCTCCGCCGGGGTTGCGGCCGGGCTGGGTGGTGGGCGGCGCGTCTTTTTTGCGGATGAATTTATTTGCGACGGTGGCGAATTCATTGTGGGCGGCGGGGAATGTGCCGGGGTGGCTGCGGTTTCGACGGGCGTTGGGGGAGCCGGGGAACACGCAGCGGGGAATATTGCGGCGGCTGGTGCGGGAGAATGCGGAGACGGTGTTCGGCCGGGCGCGGGGTTTGGGGCGGATCGGTAGTTATGAGGAGTTTGCGCGGCGGGTGCCGGTGGTGGAGTACGCGGGGTTGGCGCCGTGGATCGAACGAATTCGCGGGGGTGAGCAGGGGGTGCTGACGCGGGAGCGGGTGACGCATTTGATTCCGACGAGCGGGACGACGAGCGGGCGGAAGTTGATTCCGTTCACGGCGGGTTTGCAGCGGGAGTTTCAGGCGGGCATCGGGCCGTGGTTGGTGGAATTGCAGCGGCGGGCGCCGGGGGTGCTGGGCGGCCCGGCGTATTGGTCGGTGACGCCGGTTTTTCAAGCTGCGGAAGTGGAGCGGAGCGCGGTGCCGGTGGGTTTCGACAGTGATGCGGCGTATCTGGGCGGGGCGCGGCGGCGGTTGGTGGAGGCGGTGATGGCGGTGCCGGCGGGGGTGCTGGGCGCGCCGACGGGGGAGGCGTTTCGGTACGCGACGATGCTGGCGTTGTTGCGGTGTCGGGAGTTGCGGTTGATTTCGGTGTGGCATCCGTCGTTTCTGACGCTGTTGTTGGACGCGTTGCCGGGCGAGTGGGAGAGGTTGGTGGCGGATGTGGAGCATGGCGGGTGTGCCGTGGCGGGGGATTTTCCGGCGGCAGTGCGGGGGAATTTGGATGGAGGTCCGCAACCGGGGCGGGCGCGGGAGCTGCGGGCGGGGGGCGGCGCGGGGGGTGAGGTGGTGAGGTGGTGGCCGGAGTTGCGGGTGATCAGTTGCTGGGGTGGCGGGGCGGCGGCGGGCGGGGTGGCGGAGTTGCGAGGGCGTTTTCCCGAAGTTTGGGTGCAGGAAAAAGGGCTGCTGGCGACGGAGGCGATGGTGTCGCTGCCGTTTGGGGAGCAGCAGGTGCTGGCGGTGGGCGGACATTTTTTTGAGTTTCTGGATGATGATGGGCGAGTGTGGCCGGCGGAGGCGCTGCGGTCGGGGCCGGAATATGAGGTGGTGGTGACGACGGGGGGCGGGCTGTGGCGGTATCGGCTGGGGGACCGGGTGGCGGTGAGCGGGCGGGTGGGGCGGACACCGGCGTTGCGTTTTTTGGGACGGAGCGGCGGGGTTTCGGACCGGTGCGGTGAGAAACTTACGGAGGCGTTTGTGCTGGCGGTGTTGCGGGAAGTCTGGGCGGAGGCTGGGCGGTGGCCGCGATTTGTGTTGCTGGCGCCGGATGAGGCGGGCGGGGTGCTGAGGTACACGTTGTATGTGGAGGGCGCGGAACTGGCCGGTGTGGCGGCGGCGTTGGAGCGGGGGTTGCGGAAGAATCCGCAGTATGCGCTCTGCCGGGAGCTGGGGCAGTTGCAGGCGGCGCGGGTGTTTGCGGTGGCGGGGCGAGGTTATGAGGTTTTTGCGGCGCAGGAGTGCGGACGGGGGGGGCGGTTGGGCGCGGTGAAGCCGGCGGTGTTGAGCGGGCGGGGAGGGTGGACGGGGATGTTCGCGGGGAGGTATTAGGAGAAGGATGGGGAGCGTGGGGGGGGGAGAAGATCCGGGGCGGGGAG